>NZ_JATS01000010.1:0-52962 GCF_000526095.1 Streptococcus sp. CM6
GACTTGTACTCAATGAAAATCAAAGAGCAAACTAGGAAGCTAGCCGCAGGCTGTACTTGAGTACGGCAAGGCGACGCTGACGTAGTTTGAATTTGATTTTCGAAGAGTATTATTCATCTTCGTCATCATCGAAGCCCGCTAACAAGTCATTGACTTTCACGATACTTTCTGCAGCACGGCTCTTATAATCCGCATCTGCACCTGTAAGGCTTGCATTGATAAATTCAATCACCATTGGAAGATTCATCCCTGCGTAGAGTTCAATATCGCGACCTTCCATGATCAAACGGCTTACCACGTTACATGGTGTTCCACCGAGAAGATCCGCAAAGACTAGGAAATCATCCAATCCTTCGATAGCAGCTTCAAATTTTGCAGTAAATTCTTCTGGACCATCTTCTGGAAGAAGAGCCACTGCATGAATGTTGTCCTGTGGACCCATGATCATTTCTGTGCTACCTTTAAGTTCTTCACAGAAACGACCATGACTCACCAAAATTAATGATTTACTCATAAATTATGCGCCCATTCCAAGCAAGAATTTACCGATGAATGAAAGACCTACTGCAAGAACGATAATGATACCGATCGCTTTAGTAGAGTTCATACCTTTCTTACCAAGCAACCAGAAGATAAAGGCAGTAAAGATTGCTGGAAGCAAGCGTGGGAAGATTGAGTTCAAGATGTCTTGGAAGTCAATCATCTTTTCACCGATTGGCAATTTGTAAGAAATGTCAAAGTTGATCATTGTTGCTACAAGAGCACCCATCATGAAGACACCAAGTACAGATGCAGCGTCAATCAAAGCTGTCAAGGTACTTTGCATGTTGTTGATAAGGTTAACCCCTTCTTTGTAGGCAAATTCCAATTGTTTCCAACGGAAGATGTCATAAGCAACTGCAACTGCGATCCAAAGGAAGATACCCCATGGTTGGCCAGCGATCGCCATAGTTGCTGCGATAGAACCCATGATAGCAGGTACAAGTGAACCAAAGATAGTATCTCCAAGAGGAGCAAATGGTCCCATCAAACCTGTCTTGATACCGTTAACGGCATCTTTTGAACCCACACCATCTTTTTCTTCCATGGCAAGGTCAAAACCAGCGATAATTGTGTGGAAGAATGGTGAAGTATTGAAGAATTGAGTATGAACTTTCATCATTTCTTTCAATTCAGGAGTTCCATCCCCATACATTTTACGCAATTGAGGCAAGATCATGTAAAGGTAACCAGAAGCTTGCATACGTTCGTAGTTCCAACCTAATTGGAAAGTAAACAAGCTACGCTTGTTGATTTGATTAAAATCTTCTTTTGTAAGTTTGTAATTAGAATTCGTCATCTTCGATTTCCCCACTTTCTGATGGTGTAGAAGGTGCTGCTACAGCTACTTTTTGGCTGTTCTTAAAGTGAACAACTGCAAGGAAGATACCTACGATAGAAACACCGATCATAGACAAACCTTTGAAGTTGTTAGCAAAGCCAATCTTTTCAGCAACATCAGCAGGAAGAGTACCAAGGATACCCGCAACAGCTCCACCAAGACCTGTTACATATGAGTAAAGAACAGTCAACATAGCTGTCAAACCAAATCCCATTGCAAGGTAGTGAAGGTTACGTTTAACTGGAAGGTAACGAAGCAAGATTGCAAATCCAAGACCTGGAAGCATACGACCTGCAAGTGTCAAACCATCTGCAATCCATTGATATTCTTTAACAAGGTCTACTACTGATTGTACAAAAGCACCACCAAAAGCAAGAGCGAAGAATACTGGAAGGGCACGAGAAAGAGCCCAAGGCACTGCACCAAGTAGGTAGTTGCGTTCGATACCTTTGTAGTCAAAGCGTTCGATCGCAGCATCAATACGGTGTGCAAAGAAAGTAGTTGTCATACGTCCAAGAACGTCGAAGTATGTCAAAAGTGCTGCTACTGGTACAGCGATTGTTGTGATCGCAAGATCTGTATCAATACCTTGAGAGATAGAGAATGCTGTTGCAAGAACCGCACCAGAAGTTGCGTCGATACGAGAAGCACCACCGAAGGTACCAACCCCGAGAACGAACAACTGCAAGCTACCACCGATAAACAAACCAGTTGTCACATCTCCCATGATCAAACCAGTAATAAAACCAGCGAATACAGGAGAACCTGCAGATGAAACGATTGTCAACTCATCACAGATTTGATAAGCTGAGTACAAAGTGAGAAGTAAAATTTGCCACCATTGTATCATAACAATGACCTCCTAAAAATTTTTTCCTATTTTAACAAGCTCAAAAAGTCTGAAACTGGATCATTTGGAACCATTTGAGCAGTGAGTTTCACACCTTTGTCTGCTAGTTTGTGGAAATCTTCCACATCCTTGTCTACCACGTTGATAGAACGTGTGATAGAGCGAGTTTCTGGTGTTTGAGACATATTGCCGACGTTGAGTGTTTCAAGCGGAACACCTGCTTCGACCAAACCAAGGAAACGGTCTGGTTTACGTGCAACGATAAAGAGACGTTGGCTATCGTATTTACCAGCAAGGATATTTGCTGCTGCTTTCTCAACTGGCAAGATACTGAGTTTCACACCTGGTGGTGTCGCAAGTTTCAAGCCACTCTTTTCAATATCGTTGTTAACAACTTCGTCGTCTACAACCATAATGCGTGAAACATTTA
Organism: Streptococcus sp. CM6; assembly: GCF_000526095.1. NCBI lineage: Bacteria > Bacillati > Bacillota > Bacilli > Lactobacillales > Streptococcaceae > Streptococcus > Streptococcus sp. CM6. The sequence continues at coordinate 2,662 of NZ_JATS01000010.1, forward strand.
GTTTTCCAGCCCAAAGATTGGCTACTTGACCGTGGATTAAACGTCCATCGATACGGCATCCTACAATTGTCATAAGTTTTCCCCCTTTATGTGTTTTAGTGTAGGTTTACGAGTTAAGTGAATCTCTTCTTTATATTCACCCTCAGTTTCAAAGATGATGATGCGGTTAGCACCTTCCTTGAGATAGCTATGAGGGATATAAAGTGAGAGGGTCGGGCCGACATTCCAGAAACGCCCTAGGTGACGCCCATTGACAAAGGCAACTCCCTTACCAAACTCAGACAAGTCTAAGTAGGTATCCTTTGGCTCTTCGACCGTAAAGTCGAAAGCGTAAAAGGCTGGTTGTCCTTCTGTCCATCCTTTTGAAAAATCAATTTTCTCAGGATTATCCAGTGGAAGTGGATATTGTTTCCAATTCAGTAAGAAATGTAGATCCTTGCAGACACCTGTACGAATTCCTTTATGTTGCGTATCTGCTAAGAACTTGTGTCCATAGTTAACACGCCCCATATTTTCGATCAGGATATCAATCTCTGAACAGCCTTCTCGGTTGCCCTGACAGTAGATGTCTTCACCAATCTCTGTCTGGTATTGAGTAGCAATCCATCGACCATCTACAAATAGTTGAGCTCGATCACGTCCATCGATGATACGGAGACGTTCCTCTTCTGCATCCCAACTTGCCTCAGTGCGGTAGAGAAGGTAGCCATAGCTTTGACCAAGTTCCTCCATCGCTTTTGGATAGAGGCTTTCAGTTGGACTTGCCAGGCTATCCAGAGTTTCAAACAAGGAAACTTTTTCGACCAATGGAATGGACCCTATCTCCATGCTTTCCTTATAGAGTGGTTCCAACTGTGGATACTCTGGGAAGTGTGTTGCCATCATCTTCTTGACTGCTAAGTATTTAGCAGTTGGATTTCCTTCTTCATCGAGAAGGGCATCATAGTCGTAAGATGTGACTTGTGGCAAATCCAGAGTTCCTCGAGCCGAGCAACCATTCATGAAACCAAAGTTTGTTCCACCATGGAACATGTAAAGGTTGATAGAACCTTGCTCCAATACCTCTCGAACAGCTTCTGCCAATTCTTTAGGATCCCGTGTGATGATGGGTTCTTTCCAACGGTTGAACCAACCATCCCAAAATTCCATACACATGAGGGGCCATTTCTTGCCATGCTCATCAAAGAATTCCTGCATCTGTGAAAAGTTGTACGGAGCTTTAGAACCGAAGTTTCCTGTCACAAAGAGGTCATCTTCGATCAAGGTTCCGGCTTTCAGAGTAGCCCTCCATGGGCCATCTGAAGTAAAGAGTGGGCAATCAATCCCTCGGTCTTCCATCAATTTCCGAATTGCTCGTAGATAAGACTTATCTTCTCCATAAGAGCCATATTCATTTTCGACTTGCATCATGAGAATATTCCCGCCATTATCCAACAAGCGAGGCACAAGCCTCGGCAATAATTGGTCATAATAGCGAGCAACCGCCTCGATGTAGGCCGGGTCGGACGAGCGGATTCGCATGTCCTTGGTCAAGAGCCAAGCCGGCAAACCACCAAATTCCCATTCTGCACAAATAAATGGAGACGGGCGTACAATGGCATAGAGACCCAAATCTTGTGCTATTTGAAGAAACCTCTCCAAATTTCTGGCACCTTCAAAATCAAATTCCCCTTCAACGGGTTCATGTAAATTCCAAGCTACATAGGTCTCGACTGTATTAAAGCCAAGCGCCTTTAAGTTATAGAGAGAATGATACCAATCCTCTGCTGGAATCCTAAAATAATGAATGGCGCCAGACAAAATCTTGAACGGCTTCCCATCTAAATAGAAATCGTCCTCAATTTTAAATCTTGTCATGTTACCACCTCTGACGAATTAAGTTTGCGCTTTCATTTATTATAATATTAACTATAATCAAATCTTTTGCATTTGTCAATAGGTTTTAGAAAATTCTTTAAAATTTTTCTATTTTTTTACTTACCATTTACCAAAATTATCTAAAAATAGCATGAAAGCGATATTTTAATGTATGATAATTCACAAGGTTATAAAATGGAATTTTTTACATGTAACATAACATTTTTAGTCTATTATTTTAATTTTTTTATCTAAATACTACTATTTTGTCTGTATTTGTGGTAAAATCAAGACTGGAGAAAGAGAATCGAGGTGAAATTATGGCTATTCCAAAATACCAATATATTAAAGATGAATTAAAAAACAAAATCATCTCTGGTCAATTTGCAAGTGGAGATAAATTTTATACAGAAGCAGAATTGATCGCGATGTATGATGTTAGTTCAATCACTGTTGTGCGTGCTTTGAATGACCTTGCAAAAGACGGCTATATTGTCCGCCAACAAGGGAAAGGGACTTTCGTTTCACGTGCCCGCAAGCACAAACTCGTTGAGTTTTCAGATGTCGAAATCTTTGAAACAAAAGATGATAAAGTTACTGTCCTTTCTATCGAGCGCGGAAACAAGCTTGAATACCTAGAGAAGCTTGGATTACGTGGAGATCAGTTCTACTACAAAATTGAACGTACCCGTCAAACAAATGGCGTAACTTACATCTACCACACATCTTATATTCCTGAACAATACATCAATGCCAACTATCCAAATCTTGACTATTATAGTTCTATCTATAAACGCTTCAAATTGGATTACCGCATTCACATGAACGATGAGCATTTTGAGGAAATCAATGAAATCGCATTTCCAACACCAGAGCATGTTGCTTCTGTACTTGGAATCGATACGCAATTTCCAACTGTCTTCCAAACGAAGACTACTAAACTTGAGGCTACTGGCCAAGTCCTCGCCTATAGTGAAACGTATAAGCGAGCAGACTACTACAAAATTAAATTCCTCTCATGTAATCGAGGTCATTAAGAGAAAGCTTGAGCCCAGCTCAGGCTTTTTCTATATTCATTATAGCACGAGAAAGAGGTTGTGAGAACGCTATGGAGGACTCTTATTTAATTAGTAGCGTTTTTACTAAAAACAAGTTAAATATCGGCTTTCTCTTTCTTATTTCTGGAAATAATTTTCTTCTAAATCTTATGATTTCCTCTATTTATTATAGTTCTTATATAAACGTACTTGACATTTTACTCCTTAGATAATAAAATAAAATTGGTTTTATGTAAACGCTATCATACATAATAATAACAAGGAGGTTTTGTCATGAAACTAGAAAAGAAACAGCGCTTCTCCATCCGTAAATACGCGGCTGGGGCAGCTTCTGTACTTATAGGATTTGCTTTTAGCGCACAAGTCGTATCTGCTGACGGGATTACTCCAGCTCCAACAGCTGAAGAAACTGTCCAAACGATTCAGGAGAGTCCTCAAGCAGTCAAAGAAGCTGTAGACTCCAAGATTCCAGAAAAACTAGAAGAAAAGGCTAACAAGCCTGTAAAAGAGGAGGTCAAAGAAGACAAGGAGGCTCCTCGAACAGTTGCTCCAAAAACAGAAGAGTCAAGCACACCAGTTGTGACAGAAAATGCTACTCCAACTCCTACTGCCGAGAAAGAAAGCCCTGCCCCAGCTGAAACCCCTGCTGAAAGTACTCCTTCAGAAAAGAAAAATGAAGCCGTCACACCTGCTGTAGCCACTCCTAGCACGGAACGTGTATCTCAAGTAAATGAAAAACTGGCAAAAAGAAAAATGATCTCAATCGACGCCGGACGCAAGTATTTCTCTCCAGACCAACTCAAAGAAATCATCGACAAAGCCAAACACTACGGTTATACTGATCTTCATTTACTAGTTGGAAACGATGGCATGCGTTTCATGTTGGACGACATGACCATCAAAGCCAATGGCAAAACCTATGCAAGTGATGATGTCAAACGTGCGCTCGAAAATGGAACTAATGCCTACTACAAGGATCCAAACGGCAATCACTTGACAGAGAGCCAGATGACGGACTTGATCAACTATGCCAAAGATAAAGGTATCGGACTAATCCCAACCGTTAATAGCCCTGGTCACATGGATGCGATTTTGCATGCCATGAAAGAATTAGGTATCCAAAAACCGAACTTCAACTACTTTGGTAAGGAATCTGCTCGTACCGTTGACCTTGATAACAAAGAAGCGGTTGCATTTACCAAAGCTCTGATCGACAAGTATGCTGCTTACTTCGCTGGCAAATCTGACATCTTCAATATCGGACTGGATGAGTACGCCAATGATGCTACAGACGCCAAAGGCTGGAGCGTTCTTCAGGCCTATAAATGGTATCCAGAAGATGGATTCCCTGACAAGGGTTATGATAAATTTATCGCCTATGCTAATGACCTTGCTCGCATCGTCAAATCTCACGGCCTCAAACCAATGGCCTTTAACGACGGTATCTACTATAATAGCGACACTAGCTTTGGAACCTTTGACAAAGACATCATCGTTTCTATGTGGACTGGTGGATGGGGCGGATACGACGTCGCTTCTTCTAAACTTCTAGTTGAAAAAGGCCACCAAATCCTTAATACCAACGATGCTTGGTACTACGTTCTCGGACGAAATGCCGATGGACAAGGCTGGTACAACCTCGACCAAGGACTCAATGGTATCAAGAATACTCCAATCACTTCTGTACCAAAATCTGATGGGGCTACTATCCCATTCATCGGGGGTATGGTAGCTGCTTGGGCGGATACCCCATCTGCACGCTACTCACCATCACGCCTCTTCAAACTCATGCGCAGCTTCGCAAATGCCAATGCTGAATACTTCGCAGCTGACTATGAGTCTGCTGAACAAGCTCTGAAAGAAGTACCAACAGACCTTAACCGCTATACTGCAGAAAGTGTCGCAGCTGTAAAAGAAGCTGAAAAAGCTATTCGCTCACTCGATAGCAACCTCAGCCGTGCTCAACAAGACACCATTGATCAAGCAATCGCAAAACTCCAAGAGGCTGTAAGCAATTTGACCTTCACACCAGAAGCTCAAAAAGAAGAAGACGCGAAACGTGAAGTTGAAAAACTTGCCAAGAACAAGGTAATCTCCATCGATGCTGGACGTAAGTACTTCACGCTCGACCAACTCAAACGCATCGTAGACAAGGCGAGCGAGCTCGGCTACTCTGATGTGCATCTGCTCCTAGGAAATGATGGACTTCGCTTCCTCCTTGATGACATGACCATCACAGCTAACGGCAAAACTTATGCAAGTGACGATGTCAAGAAGGCCATTATCGAAGGAACAAAAGCTTACTACGATGATCCAAACGGAACCACTCTTAGTCAAGCTGAAATCACTGAATTGATCGAGTACGCAAAATCAAAAGGCCTCGGACTCATCCCAGCAATCAACAGCCCAGGTCACATGGATGCCATGCTCGTTGCTATGGAAAAACTTGGAATCAAGAATCCTCAAGCCAACTTTGACAAGGTCTCTAAAACAACCATGGACCTTGAAAACGAAGAGGCCATGAACTTTGTCAAAGCCCTCATCGGCAAGTACATGGACTTCTTTGCAGGCAAGACTAAGATCTTCAACTACGGTACAGACGAATACGCTAATGATGCTACCAACGCTCAAGGCTGGTACTACCTCAAATGGTATGGACTCTATGGCAAGTTTGCTGAGTACTCTAACACTCTTGCTGCTATGGCTAAAGAAAGAGGCCTTCAACCAATGGCCTTCAACGATGGTTTCTACTACGAGGACAAGGATGATGTTGAGTTTGACAAGGATGTCATCATCTCTTACTGGTCTAAGGGATGGTGGGGCTATAACCTTGCAACGCCTCAGTACCTAGCAAGCAAAGGCTATAAACTCCTCAACACCAACGGAGACTGGTACTATGTTTTAGGTAATCACAAACCGGACGAAGCCTATCCACTATCAAAAGCACTTGAAAACTCTGGCAAAGTACCATTTAACCAGCTTGCATCTACCAAATATCCTGAGGTAGACCTTCCAACAGTTGGAAGCATGCTTGCCATCTGGGCAGATAGACCAAGCGCTGAGTACAAGGAAGAAGAAATCTTTGAACTCATGACTGCCTTTGCAGACAATAACAAAGACTACTTCCGCGCTAACTACAATGCCCTCCGTGATGAACTTGCTCAAATTCCTGCAAACTTGGACGGATACAGCAAGGAAAGCTTGGAGGCCCTAAATGCAGCTAAAGAAGCTCTCAACTACAACCTCAACCGGAACAAACAAGCCGAGTTAGACGCTCTCGTAGCCAAGCTCAAAGCAGCCCGCCTAGACCTCAAACCAGCAGCAACCCACTCAGGAAGCCTCGATGAAAACGAACTAGCTGCCAATGTTGAAACCAAACCGGAACTCATCACAAGAGCAGAAAAGATTCCATTTGAAGTTATCAAGAAGGAAAATCCGAATCTCCCAGCTGGTCAGGAAAAGATCATCACACCAGGTGTAGAGGGCGAACGCACTCATTACATATCTGTCCTTACTGAAAATGGGAAACAAACAGAAACTGTTCTAGATAGCCAAGTAACCAAAGAACCTGTGACCCAAGTGGTTGAAATCGGTGCCCCTATTACCCACAAAGGGGATGAACACGGTCTTGCCCCAGCCACAGAAGCAAAACCTAGACTAGACATCCAAGAAGAAGAGATTCCTTTCACTACCGTGACACGTGAAAATCCACTCTTGCTCAAAGGGAAGACTCAAGTCCTTACCAAAGGTGTTAACGGTCGTCGCAGTCATTACTACTCTGTAAGCACTACTGCTGATGGCAAAGAAGTGAAGACTCTTGTCGATAGCCTTGTAACGCAAGAAGCAGTGACACAAGTTATTGAAGTCGGAACCCTTGTAACCCATGTAGGGGATGAACACGGTCTTGCCCCAGCCGCAGAGACAAAACCAAGACTGGACATCCAAGAAGAAGAGATTCCATTCACTACCGTAACACGTGAAAATCCGCAATTACCACTCGGACAAACGCAAGTCATCGTTACTGGTGTAAATGGTCGCCGTACGATTTTCTACTCTGTCAGCACTACTGCTGACGGCAAGGAAGAAAGAACCCTTGTCAATAGTGCGGTATCGCAGGAAGCGGTCGCTCAGGTTGTCGAAGTCGGAACTGCCGTTGAGAAAGCTGAGCAAGCTGAAGTAACTACAGCCAAAGCAGATGAAAAACAACTCCCTGCAACAGGAAGTCAAGACTCTGCAGGCTTGGTCGCAGTAGGACTCATGGCCACACTAGCAGCTTACGGACTCACTAAGAGAAAAGAAGATTAAACCCCTTCGATAAGCATACAAAAAAGCGAGATTGAATCCCGCTTTTTATTGTTAAGATTAATCACCAAGTCCGATACGTTCAAAGATATCATCCACTCGTTTGGTGTAGTATGCAGGGTTGAAGATTTCATCAATTTCCTCTTGAGTGAGGCGTGATGTCACTTCTGGATCTGCTTCGAGAAGCGGTTTGAAGTCTACTTGGTTGTCCCAAGAGTAGGCTGTTTTTGGTTGCACCAAGTCATAGGCTTGCTCACGCGTCATTCCTTTCTCGATCAAGGTCAACATGGCACGCTGGCTAAAGATAAGACCAAACGTAGAATTCATGTTGCGGATCATATTTTCTGGGAAGACCGTCAAGTTCTTGACGATATTTCCAAAACGGTTGAGCATGTAGTCAATCAAGATAGTTGTATCTGGTGTGATAATACGCTCAGCTGATGAGTGAGAAATGTCACGTTCGTGCCAGAGAGCGACGTTTTCATAGGCCGTCACCATGTGACCACGGATGACACGCGCAAGACCTGTCATGTTCTCAGAACCGATAGGGTTGCGTTTGTGAGGCATTGCTGAAGAGCCTTTTTGCCCTTTGGCAAAGAATTCTTCCACTTCGCGTTGCTCAGATTTTTGCAAACCACGAATTTCAGTCGCCATACGTTCGATTGAAGTTGCGATGCTAGCAAGAACTGCAAAGTACTCAGCGTGAAGGTCACGAGGAAGCACCTGTGTAGAGATTTCTTGAGCACGGATGCCCAGTTTGTCGCAGACGTATTGCTCTACAAATGGTGGGATGTTAGCAAAATTCCCAACCGCACCAGAGATTTTACCAGCTTCTACACCAGCAGCTGCATGCTCGAAACGCTCGATGTTACGCTTCATTTCACTGTACCAAGTCGCCAATTTAAGACCAAAAGTTGTCGGCTCAGCGTGCACACCGTGGGTACGCCCCATCATGATAGTGAACTTGTGCTCCTTAGCCTTGTCAGCGATGATGTTGGTGAAGTTTTCAAGGTCACGACGGATGATGTCGTTGGCTTGCTTGTAAAGGTAACCATAGGCCGTATCCACCACGTCAGTAGAAGTCAACCCATAGTGGACCCACTTGCGCTCTTCACCAAGCGTTTCAGAAACCGCACGTGTGAAGGCAACCACATCGTGACGAGTTTGCTGCTCAATCTCCAAAATACGGTCGATGTCAAAGTCCGCCTTCTCGCGAATCAAAACCACATCTTCCTTAGGGATTTCCCCCAACTCAGCCCATGCCTCGTCAGCCAAGATTTCCACCTCAAGCCAAGCACGGTATTTATTTTCTTCACTCCAAATGTTCGCCATTTCTGGGCGACTATATCTTTCAATCATGTAATTTTATTTTCCTTTCTTTTAATGTTTCACTTAAGTGGTGGGTCGGACACCTGCAACTTTCTTCGAGATCTCATGACTAAATCTTGAACCTAAAGTCGCAAGATAACTTTCTAAATGTTGAATGATTAGGTAATATAGTTAGTTTCAAAAATATAATTGTTATTCACTATTATATTTATTACAAAACACCAGCCAATACAAAACCATATCTAATTAGTATCACTAAATTTTCTTAAAATTTCAGAATCATTATTTTCTTTATTGATATCATCACTATAACAGAAACTGATACTAGTGTCATTTTCAAAATATCTAAACAAATCTGGTCGCAACAATTTGGTTTTATCTGAATTAAACTCACTTCGTTGTCCCCCATTTGAATTTCTTTTTACGCCATAACAATAAATTTTATTTGGATTCTCTGCATCACTCCGACTTAGAGAATTTACTAAGGCGGCTTGTTCAGCAGCTGTTCTTTGTTCAGGAACCTTTTTGGGTATTGACTCACCTAATTGATTTGTGAATTGCTTTAGTATATTACCTAAATTATCACCGTACTCAATTCCAAAAAATTCTCTTAAAGTTCTAGCTTCTACAATCAATCTTTGGCTGTTTGCCTCGACTTGTAACTCATGGTATAAGTTATCAGCTTCTATAAAATGTAGCTTCACTAATGCGTACTCTTCAATCCTTTGCTCCCTACCAACAAATCGTTTTACAAGGACGATATACTCCACTCTTTTATAGACAAAGATAAAACTACAGATAGTCCATTTCTTTGCTACCATATCATTTTTTAAGTATTTGAGATTTTCTAACATGATGAGATTATTCTCCTACCTTTCAATTCAATTTAAAACGTAGCCTTTTCCCCAAATTTAATTCTATGTATGACAGTAAATCTATTTATTTTTTCTGCCGTCAATAAACGTAACTACTGAAACAACTGTGGCAATCACTGTCATAATTTTTCCTGCATGGTTCTTTACAAATTTAACAGGCTTATTCATGCTTTTTCCAATCTTGTGTATTTGCTTTCTATCCATCTTTTACTCCCTTTAATAATTCCTGACCTGAAAATTCAATTGTAATAATATCATCATCTGACAATTCAGTTGCTCCAATCTTCCCAATAAAATCATTTGGCTCAATACACCATTTTAACCGTCTTTGCTCCTCAGCACTTATTTCCTGTAATTCTACCAGTTTTGATATATACTCATGGTTATTTTCAATCAAATTCTTAACAGGTGCATAAACAGTGTCAATCAAGCCATTGTTACCTGTCACTGTGTATATTTTAGCTAGTAAATCACTTGCCTTTACAATATATGAAAATTGGTCATTTAATTCTACAAAGCTATTTGAAACATCCTCATTAAATTTATCATCAACGATTGATTTTAGAAATAAAAATAAATTAGTTTTTGGTATGGATAAATTTTTAGCCACAACTCCTTCAAATTCTTTTATAATAGATGCTCGTCCTTCATTTAACTGATTAATTGCATTCAATAAGAGATGCTCTTTTTGAGGATTTTCATCACTCATTAATAATGCTTGCTCTATTGTACTTTCTGCCCCCAATATTTTGGACCGCCTATCATCTTTTTGACCTTGTTTAATATCTAAAGAAATCTGTTTTACTTCTGACAGCAATAACTCCAGTTCACTTACTTTTTGAGCCTCAACCAACCGATTTACATTTGACACAACATTTTGTAAAGCTTCTGGGTTGTCTAATACAATTTTTTCAAGTCTAGCCATTGAAACAATATTATTATTAGTCCCTTTTGATACAAAATTTGGCAATAAAGATTTCATATCTGCCGTTTTTTGAAAATCAATATCTCCCCTATTGAATTTATCTAGCTGTTCTTGAGTGAATTTAACAACATATATTCCTTTAGGATCAATATTCTGTTTTACTTCATTATAGGAGTTAACGATGGTAGTAAAGTAATTTCCAACTTTTTCAAACATCTTACTTTTATTTTGAAAAAGTCTAATATCAAGTTGACTACTATTTTTCTCTTCTTCAATGAGTTTATCGTTCTTTAAAGCTAACTCTCCCATTTTGTATCTCCTACTTTATAATTCCTCAAACTCCTCTTTTCCAATCCACACTGATGGATAGTAATCTAGTGTATTCAAATCCGTATCTAACGGTAGATCATAGATGGCTAAATAGTTTTCAGGATATTGTGCAACTAGCTCTTCATACTTAGCTTTCACCTTTTCGTGATCCCCACTAGCATACAGGACCTCAACGACTGCTCCACAGCCTTATCTTGTTTAATCAAACCATTGTACAACCAGAATACTCTAGACAGAAGCCCCCTTCATATTGGCTTCCAGAATAGGCATCTCAACACCCAACTCCAGACCTGTCAGATAGACACTTTGACAACAATAAAAGATGTCCTGTTTATCATTATGCAAGGTCATGATTTTTCGGGTTAGCTCATTTTTCGCAAACATAGCTTTCATGGCCTTCCCTGCAATCCAAGCGGGAATTTTATAAGGCAAGAGTTCTGCTTTGTAAAGTTTCAAATTCACACCACGCGCTTCTACGACTTTCAAAGCCTCTCGAATGGCCTTGATGGCTAATGATAATTCCGAAGAACTGTTCATCAAGTTCAAAGCCAATTTTTCTGGATTTTCTAGATTTCCCGAGCGTGCAGCTGTCGAGGTGACACCCGCATTAATCGCCATGTGAATCCAAATCCACTCGACCATATCATGGGGAACCTCCCACTTCAAATCTGCTGAAATCAGCAAATCCGTCAAATCAGCATAATTGGGGATGTGTGCTTTTTTCTCCCCTTCTAACATTAAATGGTCGAACAAGACGCCATCCAAATGGTCCTTATTCATATGACCACCAGCTGTCGGAAATGCGAGAATATAGTCATACTCCCCTGCCCATTTCTCTACTTCCTCTCGCGTATTCCAGAAATTACAGAAGAAAACGAGAGTTCCTTTAATCTGATTTTCTCGCAAGGTTTCCACGGCTTCTTTTACAAAACCATGACGCACACTGATAAAAATAAAATCATATTCCGCATGAGCTTCCGCCACATGAACCGCATAGGTATCCTGTTTATTTTCACCTTTGGAAACATGACGGCCATCTAGCAAATCAACTGTCAAAACGTTTGGTGCTGTACTTTTCTTACTTTCTCTCAGCACGTGATCTACCTGATGACCTGCTTTTTGAAAAGCATAGGCATAAATGGTCCCGATAACCCCAAGACCTAAAATTGCTATTCTCACCTAAAAATCAATCCCTTTCCCAAATTCCTCAACCTCATCCGGCACTTCACTAAACAAAGTCACGTGTCCCATTTTGCGGTTGTGCTTCGCTTCTATTTTACCATACATATGGAGGTGGGCGCTTGGATTTTCTGTGACATATTTTTCAGCAGCCCCGACATGCTGGCCGAGCACGTTGAGCATGACGGCTGGCGCATGCAGGTGGATAGCTGGCAATGGTGCTCCCAGAACGCCGAGAATATGGGTATCAAACTGCGAGAAGTCGCAGGCTTCGATAGAATAGTGCCCAGAGTTGTGTGGGCGCGGAGCAATTTCATTGACAATGATGTCATCAGCGGTCGCAAACATTTCCACGCAAAGAGTTCCAGATAAGTTCAGCTGTTCAGCGATGCGCACCGCCATTGCTTTTGCTTTGTCAGCTAGACTAGCTGAAATGCGAGCAGGCACAATTGTTTTAGATAGGATGTTGTTACGGTGGATATTTTCCTGAACTGGGAAAACCGTCACGTCCTTGCCGTTACCAGACACAATGACAGAAATTTCAAGGTCGAAATTGACGAATTCTTCTAAAACGCAATCTGCTGAATCCGCTAGTGCATAAGCTTCTTCTAAATCTGCTTCTGAGCGAATGACCTTTTGCCCATGCCCATCGTAGCCACCAGTCGCAGTCTTGAGGACATAATTTTTAGAAAGGTCAATATCTGCCAAATCTTGGCTTGAAGTCACAACCTTGTAGGGTGCCACAGTGACTTGTGCCTTGTTTGAGAGGAAGTCCTTTTCAAAAATGCGATTTTGAGAGATGCGGAGCAGGTCTGTTCCTTGAGGAAGTTGTCCTTCCTTGATAACCACCGCATCCAGACCGTCAGCATCGACATTTTCAAACTCATAGGTGAGGACATCACATCGCTCAGCCAGCTGACGGAGAGCGTTCACATCGTTATAGGGAGCCACGATGATTTCCGCCACTCGAGAGGCAGGGCAATCCGCCGCAGGATCCAGCGCGATAACCTTGTGCCCCATGTAGATAGCAGAAATGGCCATCATCTGACCAAGCTGACCGCCACCGATAATTCCGATTGTTTTAGATGAGCTCATTTGTAGACTCCTCAGCGATTTTTCCTTGTTCTTCTGCAAAATCTGCCAAAGCTGTCGCGATAGCCTGATCCTCTACTGACAGGAGACGGAGGGCAAAGAGGGCCGCATTTGTCGCACCTGCTTCACCGATAGCCATTGTCGCAACAGGCACACCGCCCGGCATCTGTACGATAGAGTAGAGCGAGTCGACGCCACTAAGGGCACGTGATTTGACAGGTACCCCGATGACAGGAAGGGTTGTTTTGGCAGCAACCATACCTGGTAAATGGGCTGCTCCACCTGCACCTGCGATAATGACCTTGATACCGCGACTACGAGCTTCCTCCGCATGTCTGAACATGAGGTCTGGAGTACGGTGGGCAGAGACAACTTTCTTTTCATAGGCTACACCAAAGCGGTCTAAGACTTCAGCTGTTTTTTGCATGGTTGCCCAGTCAGATTTAGAGCCCATGATGATGGAAATAATTGGTTTCATATTTTCTCCTCTGAATAAACTAATTCTTTTGCTCAATATTTTTTACAGTAGCTGATTCAACACTATAATGTTGAACAGTCTGATTAACCAGATTTTCAACGCTCTTAGGTTTTATCAATAAACGAAGTATAATTGTCACAAGAGGTATAATGCTCGGCAAATCCTTCCATACAGGTGTCAACACTTCTTCACTATCACATCTTAAAAGCCAGTACTTTATTGTCTGCAATATTTTTCTTCTACTTTTCGTCTTCTCAGCTGTTCCAATAATCAAAGCCATCAGACTATGCGTCTCAACGCCTGCTCGACCAAGAATGACCTCAGATTTAGCGTAGCTATGACTGGCTAGTTCTATCATGATTTTTGGAAAATTAACTCCTGCTTTATAAGCGTTAGCAGGCTCTACCATTCTAGGGTTACACTCTATATAGTAAAATTGATCTCCCCTACGTATAAAATCTAGGGTTAGGCAACCATGCCATTGTATATATTGTCCTAATTTTTCAACATGCTCTCTCGTTCTTTTAGATTCTATGCTTAATCTTGCCGCAGCCGAACCACCCGCGCCAGAACCTACTTTTACGCTAGAATGTACTGCGAGTAATTCTCCATGATCAAACACTGCTTGAACCTGACCATAGTCTCCAACTATGTCTTGCTGAACCATCCATTCCTCATCACTCGCTGTTAATTTGCTCGTCACTTCAGCCAAATCTTTCTTACTTGAAATCTTATAAACCGAGCGACCGGCAGTACCATAATCTGCTTTCAGCCAATAAGGATAGTCTAACAGTATAGAGTCTGCATCTTTCACGTACTCCCACTTAGGTGTGGGAAGTCCTAATAAATCCGCAGTTTCAGCAAAAGCAATCTTTCCAGCCAACATTTTAAACTGCTCTTTATCAGCAAGGGCGATTGGTAGCGATTGAGGCAAAAATTGTTTCCCATTTGCCAATAACCAGCCTTCTTCATGTGTTGGCAAAATGGCCTTGTAATTGGTTTTATGAAGCAACTGACTAACCTGTCTCAGATAATCTACAGGAAAACGATTCACATCAACTATCGGAACTCTATGGGTTAGACGACTGAAGTATGCAATGGAAAATCTTCTAGGAGATAACACATCAATTTTATAGCTTTCTTTCAACAAAACTGTCAAAGTTTCTCGTGAGGTCAAGCTTGAACCTTCTAAAAATAGCAATCTATTTTTCATTTTTCAAACACCTGAAGTCTATTTTTAAGTCTCACGGCTAAAAGTTTCATAGATTTGATTTACAAAGCCTTACCACCAATATCATGCCTATAAAAAAGACCTGTTGTGTCTTGTTTTTTTAGTTGGTCGTAGATTTTTTCCTGCGCAGCTGAGACAGTATCTGCTGTGGTGACCAGCATGTATACTCGACCGCCATTTGACAGCAGTGCTCTGCTATTTTCCGCAAACTTAGCCCCAGCATAGTAAGTGATGATGTCGCCCTCGGTCTTGGCTGGCAACTTGACACCTTTTTCATAGTCTAACGGGTAGCCCTTGGATGCGACAACCACACCAAGAGTCACACCCTTGTCCGTCCACGTGATGGCTGGTTCTTTACCTTCCAAAATATCTGTGATATTTTGCGCAAAATCAGATGTCAAACGAGGCAAGATAATCTGAGTTTCGGGATCTCCAAAACGAGCGTTGAACTCGATGACCTTCGGACCATCAGCAGTCAAAATAAGCCCCGCATAAAGGACACCAAGATAAGGACGACCTTCTTTGATCATCCCTTCAAGGACTGGCTTGACAATGGTGTCAACCGCCGTATCAACCACGCTCTGTGGCAAGTGAGGAACTGGCGCATAAGCTCCCATACCGCCCGTGTTAGGGCCCATGTCGCCATCGTAAGCACGTTTGTGATCCTGAGCCGTCGGCATGATGTAGAACTTGTCCCCATTGACAAAGGCAAAGAGAGAGAACTCTTCTCCATCAAGGAATTCCTCGATGACCACACGCGCACCTGAGTCACCAAATTTATTGTCCAAGAGCATCTCGTGAGCAGCTTCGACAGCTTGCTCAACCGTCTCCGCAACGACGACACCTTTCCCAAGCGCCAAGCCATCCGCTTTAACTACGATTGGAGCTCCTTTCTCCTCGATATAAGCCTTGGCCTCCTCGAAATCTGAAAATGTGCCATAGGCTGCTGTCGGAACGTCATATTTGACCATGATTTCCTTAGCAAAATCCTTGGACCACTCCAGCTCCGCTGCCAATCTTGTTGGACCAAAGGCTTTGAGACCAGCTTGGTTAAAATCATCCACAATTCCAGCAGCAAGGGCATCATCTGGCCCGATGAAGGTCCAAGCAATATCGTTGGCCTTTGCAAACTCAATTAACTTAGAATGTTCGGAAATAGAGATATTTACCAATTCCAGACCATCCAGAGTCATTCCATCATTTCCAGGGGCTACAAAAACTTTTTCAACGTCTTTTGATTCAAGTAATTTCTTAGCAATCGCATGTTCACGACCACCCGAACCGACAACTAACAGCTTCATCTCTCAACCTCTTTTACGAATTATTTACTAATATTATATCATAAACGTTCGTTTTAATCTTGTTTCACTTAGCATTTTAAGCAAAAAAAGGAAAGAAACTGTTTTCTTCCCTTTTGTTTTCTTAATGTCTAAAATGTCTTACTCCTGTGAAGACCATAGTCAAGCCGTATTTGTCCGCCGATTCGATGGATTTTTGGCCACTCATTAACCAGTTATATCAGAAAGGTTAAAAAGTAGCTCTCATTTAATCATTTTTCATTTCGCATATTTTTCTAGATGTGTTTGGATTTTTGGCATGATGAGATGCATTATTTTAAGATTCGTAAAAGCTATTATCATGGCTAATAAAAGATAGACAAAGACTGATAACAAAGGAACGTCAGAAGACCAATAGTGGGAAATAATCATTTGAACTATTGGCAATTCTAGGGTTACTGTGACGACTCCAGGAACATAACCCCTAAATTGCAGGCACATGATATAATGGATTATGAAATGAGATGTATAAGCTATTACAAAAGATAAATAGAGTAAAGTGTTGTGAGTTATTTGGCAGAATCCAGAAATAAACACCAGGATGATAAATTCCTCCAACACACCTACTGCAAAAGCGGAGCCTTGCGTAACGGAACCAAAGAACGGTTTCTTAAAAGTTTCTAATTTTTGATGATGCCGTGTTTTCCACAAGGGCATAAAAATCATTTCTTCAAAATCGTGTAAAATAAATAAAATAGGTAGCATCCAAACATTAAAAAGAATGCTCATATCTTTACCTCCTTAATAACAACTAACAATTGTACAATGTTAAGAATAAATGATAATCATATATCACGCGCAACACTTTTAGTATAAAGATAAACTGTTACAAAAACAAGAGGTTAAGAGAAATTGGCACAGTTTGACCAAAAGTGTGACAGGAAAGGAAAAATACCATGGAATATCAAACGCGGCAATGGCTGGAAGAAGCCTTGTTCGATTTATTAGCAACTAAGAAGTCTCTCCAAAATATCAGCATTGCAGAACTCAGTGAGCATGCTCAAATTGCTAGACGAACGTTTTATCGTTATTACCATTCAAAAGAGGAAGTTCTTACGAACTATTTAGACCGCTTAATTCAAGACTATATTATCGAACTTCAAACAGCAAAACTGACTAATTTTGAAGATTTGGTGAACCTTTTCTTTCAGTATTGGAGCCAGTACACTGAGCCATTAAAAATTTTGCAAGGCGCAAACCTGCTCGTGCTTATCTTGCAAAGGTCTTATGATAAGCTTCCTGCTACTTATACTACTGTCATGGCACCTTGGCATGTCACAAACAGTAATCAAAGACAAATCACCTATGATAGTAGATTCATCGTTGGAGGTCTCTACAATATTTTTGATGAATGGTTAAAAACAGATTACCAGACAATGCCTGTTAACGAGCTAGTCACAACAACCTTAAACACCATAAAACGTATGAAAAATAGTTAAGTGAGAAACTGAGTTTTTCGAGATTAGTCATGAACAGCTCTAACAAATCATTTTAATAATTTCTAATACTAAAATGCTTATTGTTTTAGACATACAAAAAGAGAAGACAACTTACGTCTTCTCTCGTTGTTAGTGATAAATCATTTATCACAGTTGATAATGAGCTAATTTTTAAATACCCATCAATGTCTAAAATGTCTTACTCCTGTGAAGACCATGGTCAAGCCATATTTATCCGCTGCTTCGATGGATTCTTGGTCACGGACAGATCCACCTGGTTGGATGATGGCTTTGATACCTGCTTTAGCGATTTCTTCCACGTTATCTGCAAATGGGAAGAAGGCATCGGAAGCAAGCACAGCGCCGTCAAGGCGGGCTTTGGCTTGGTCAATTGCAATACGTACGGAAGCTACACGGTTGGTTTGACCTGGGCCAACACCAAGTGTCATGTGATCATTGGTCACGATAATACCGTTTGATTTGACGTACTTAATAGCCTTCCAAGCGAATTCAAGAGCAGTCGCTTCTGTCTCAGTTGGTTGGCGTTTGGTCACCACTTGCCAGTCAGCTGGACTTTCTTTGACAACATCTTGGTTTTGAACGAGAAGTCCACCTACAACACCAGTGTATTCTGCTTCTGCTTCACTGGCATCTTGAGCATCAAATGGCAAGGCAAGGATACGCAAGTTTTTCTTTTTATTGGTTAAAATGGCTAGCGCTTCGTCAGAATATCTTGGTGCAATGATGATTTCAAGGAAAACACCGTGCATCTTCTCAGCTGTCGCAGCATCCACCTCACGGTTAAGGACGACAATTCCACCAAAGATAGACACTGGGTCAGACTCATAAGCATAATCCCAAGCAGTTTCGATGTCATCAGCTTGACCGATACCACATGGATTCATGTGTTTCAAAGCCACAACTGTTGGACGGTCTTTGAAATCACGAATAATACGGATAGCCGCATCGGCATCACGGATATTGTTAAAGGACAATTCCTTACCATTGAGCTGTTTCGCTGAAGCAATCGAGTAGTCTGTCGGCAAAGCTTTTTGGTAGAAGTCCGCATCCTGTTGAGGATTTTCCCCATAACGCATGGCTTGTTTGAGGTCATAAGTCAAAGTGAGTTTTTCTGGTTTGCTTTCTCCGACTTGAGCAGTGAAGTATTCTGCAATCAAGGCATCATAAGCTGCTGTGTGACGGAAAACCTTGGCAGCCAAACGTTGACGCGTTTCGTAAGTCGTTTCACCATTGGCTGACAACTCGTCCAAAACCACTGTGTAGTCAGCAGGGTCTACCACAACCGTCACGCTGGCATGGTTTTTAGCTGCTGAACGAAGCATAGACGGCCCACCGATATCGATATTCTCCACCGCATCAGCATAGGTCACATCTGGTTTGAGAATCGTTTCCTTGAAAGGATAAAGATTGACCACCACAAGGTCAATGAGTTCGATCTTATTGTCCTTAGCAGCCTCTAGATGGCTAGCAAGATCACGACGAGCGAGGAGCCCACCATGGATATTTGGGTGAAGAGTCTTGACACGGCCATCCATCATTTCTGGGAAGCCCGTCACATCATCAATTGCAATGGTCTCCACCCCAGCATTGTCAAGGACAACCTTGGTCCCACCTGTTGAGATAATGTCCCAACCGAGTTTTTTAAGTTCTTGGGCAAATTCAACAATGCCCGCTTTGTCTGAGACGCTGATTAAGGCGCGTTTAGTCATGTTTTTTCCTTTCATTTACTTGTCCAACAATTCTCTAATAACTTCTGGATACAACTTGTACTCTGCTTCATGAATGCGAGCTTCGAAGCTTTCGATAGTATCATCAGCTAGCCTTGGCACACGGACTTGTTTGATGACCTTTCCAGTATCCACACCCGAGTCCACCCAGTGAATGGTCACGCCACTCTCAGCAACCCCAGCATTCCAAGCGTCCTCAATCCCATGAGCTCCTGGAAACTCTGGCAGGTAGGCTGGATGGATATTGATAATCCGACCCTCATAAGCTGACAATAAGGTTGGCCCAACGATTTTCATATAGCCTGCTAGGCAAACCAAGTCAATCTGGTGCTCTTCCAAGAGCTCGACAAGAGCTGCTTCGTAGTCCGCCTTGTTGTCAAACTCCTTGAGTTCAAAAGCATAGGACAGAACGCCGAGCTTGTCTGCACGCTCGAGCACATAGGCGTCACGATGGTCTGAAAAGACAAACTCCACCGGAAATTCTTCGGCAATCACCTGAAAATTTGAGCCGTTACCAGAGGCAAAAATCGCTATTTTTTTCATTTGATGATGACACTTTCGTTTTCTTTCTTAACGATGCGACCAATTTCATAGACTGGTTCATCCAACAATTCCTTGACGCGACCTACATTTTTAGGGCTAACTGCCAACATGAGTCCAACACCCATATTGAAGATTTCAAACATTTCTTCATGCTTGATTTCACCGTATTTTTCAAGGGCTTTGAAAATCGGGAGGACTGGAACCTTGTCTTCTTCAATTTCCGCAGCTAGGTCATCTGCAAACATACGAGGGACATTCTCGATAAAACCACCACCTGTGATATGGGCAATACCGTTGACCAACTCTTCCTTGATGAGTGGTAAGACAGCCTTGACATAGATACGAGTCGGCTCGAGAAGGACTTCTTTAAGTTGCTTGCCTTCCAATTCTGGTAAGACTTCCTCACCTGTGTAGTCGGCAAAAACACGACGCACGAGTGAGTAACCATTTGAGTGAATCCCACTTGACGCAAGTCCGAGAAGGACATCACCTTCAGCTACTTTTGAACCGTCTATGATTTGAGATTTTTCAGCCACACCGACTGCAAAACCAGCCAAGTCGTAGTCATCTGCGCCATACATGCCAGGCATCTCAGCCGTTTCTCCACCGATGAGGGCTGCGCCTGCCTGCACACAACCTTCTGCTACACCAGCAACCACTTGTTCTAGTTTAGCTGGTTCATTCTTGCCTGTCGCTACGTAGTCAAGGAAATAGAGGGGCTCCGCACCTGCAGCGATGATGTCATTAACACACATGGCCACACAGTCCTGACCGATAGTATCGTGCTTGTCGTACTTAATGGCCAGCATGAGCTTGGTCCCGACACCGTCAGTCCCTGAGATCAAGACTGGCTCTTTGACCCCAGTTTTTGAAAGGTCAAACATGCCACCGAAACCACCAAGTGCTCCCATAACACCTGCGCGTTCCGTACGAGCTACGTGCTTTTTGATCCGCTCAACAACTTCATAACCCGCTTCAACATCCACACCCGATTGAGCGTATGCATTTTTAGACATAATCTTTCTCCTTTTGCTTTTCATTCCAAGTTTCAATAAATACTTTTTCAAATTCATCTATTTGTTGAAGATTTTCTAATAGAAAGTCAATGAGTGTTTGAGTTGATTCTGATAACAACAAGTTTTCATCTGAAGCATCAAAATTTAGAAATTTATTAGAAGTATTAAAACCATATTTACTATATTTATCAAATGTCAAAAGTTTAAATTGCCGAGACTGTATGTCTGTTAAATTTTTTTTAGATATTGATAAATAAACATCTGTCTGAAAATTACTATATGTTATCTCATAAAAATAGGCTGAACCAGTAGACCATTCGGTATTTTCCTCTTTAACAACATTGTCAATAAAATTATCTAACCGTCTTGTTCTAAAACGTAAAAAAGTTTTTGAACAATATTTTTCATCAAAAATTAAATTTCCCTGTTCATTTAGATAATTTAAAACACCGACTAATTTTTCACGAAGCATCTGCGTATCAGGTCTATTTTCAAAAATGAGATCTAAAACTTCTTTATATTTAAAATAAATTTCAGCACTTAGCTCTTTCAACTCTATATCATTCAAAATATTCCTCCTAATATTATCATTGTACTCTTTAAGAATGTAAGAAACTTTCTCATTATCAATCTCATCCACATACAATTCTTCTAGTATATCTGAAATATCTTGATATGAAAGTAAACTCCAAAATTGCCTTTCCTCAACATCAGCATCTATCGGTGCATCTCCATTTGGTGTCAGATAAATATATATATTACGATAACCAGCGTAAGAATTTTCGATAAATTTTCGATATTTTCTCAACTGATTGTCATGGTCGGAGGTGAAAGTTTTATTTTCAATAATTAAATTTATTCGATGTTCTTTATTTGTATACAGAACATCAATATTATTTTTACTTTCTCTATATACTTCTGCTTTTGAGAAATCTTTCAATATTATTTCAGTTGGTTTAATTGTTGCAAAAGATAGATTGTTATCAAACACTTTCATCAATATTTTTTTGAAAAACTTATCTTCCAATTTATGACTTTCTCTGGGATCAAGCAGCCAAGCTAATACTCGACTATGACGAATTTCAGCACTAGATATCCCCAATATTTCAAAAATATTAACTCCCGTTAACCATCTTGAAAAATCTTTTTCCGAATCTTTTTCAAGGTACAGCAGAAACTCAGTAATTTTATTTTCTATTTTCACCACTAACCTTTTTCTAATAGAAAGAAGTTTTTTTCCCTAAACTTCTACGATAGTCTTCTTCATAGTCGTAGAGAGGAGTTGGGTAGTCGCCGTCAAAATAAGCGACACAGAGACCACCGTTTGGCGCATCTGTTTCGATGCCAATAGAATTAATCAAGCCATCAATCGAAAGATAGGTCAGGCTATCCGCACCAATGATTTGGCGAGTCTCTTCGACTGTATGATTGGCCGCAATCAGCTCCTGACGCGTCTGGATATCAATCCCGTAAAAACATGGATAAGCTAGCGCTGGACTACCAATGGCAACGTGAACTTCAGAAGCACCCGCTTCTTTCAAAAGCTGAACGATACGGCGAGAGGTTGTCCCACGAACAATGGAATCATCCACCATCACCACACGTTTGCCTTTGACAACGCCCGAAACAGCAGACAGTTTCATCCGCACCCCTTGCTCCCGCAATTCTTGAGTCGGTTGAATAAAGGTGCGTTGGGTGTATTGGTTTTTGATGAGACCCATTTCATTTGGCAGACCAGATTCCTCTGCAAATCCCATAGCCGCGCTGAGTGAGGAATTGGGCACACCGACCACGATATCTGCTTCGTGCTTGAACTCACGCGCTAATTTAGCCCCCATACGTTTGCGAGCTGTATGGACATTAACACCATGGATATTAGAGTCAGGACGGGCAAAATAGATATACTCCATAGAGCAAATCGCCAACTGGGTATCATTCGTATAGCTATCGTACTGAATCCCATTGTCATCTACGATTACAATCTCTCCTGGTTTTACATCGCGAATCCACTCGGCACCAATGACTTCAAAAGCACAGGTTTCTGACGAAACCACCACCGCTCCGTTGGCCATTTTCCCAATAGAAAGTGGACGGAAACCATTAGGATCCAGCGCAGCAATCAACTTGTCCTCAAACAGCAGGATATAAGCAAAGCCACCTTTTACAAGGCTGAGCGCCTCTTTGATTTTGCCCATCAAGTTCGGATTGTGACTCCGACGAATGAGGTGGGCTAAGATTTCCGAGTCTGAAGTTGAACTGAAAATTGCTCCTCTTTGTTCCAATTCTTTTTTGAGCGATTCGGCATTGGTCAAGTTTCCGTTGTGAGCAAGTCCAAACTGCATATCATGAAAGCGAAAGAGGAAGGGCTGGATGTTATCCACAGAAGCTTCGCCAGCAGTCGCGTAACGCACATGCCCAATAGCGCTCGTTCCAGTTAGTTTATCCAAATTAGC
Source organism: Streptococcus sp. CM6 (assembly GCF_000526095.1). Classification (NCBI taxonomy): domain Bacteria; kingdom Bacillati; phylum Bacillota; class Bacilli; order Lactobacillales; family Streptococcaceae; genus Streptococcus; species Streptococcus sp. CM6. Next base: position 25,854 of record NZ_JATS01000010.1, read on the forward strand.
TGGGTTTCTGAACACTTCTGATAAAAGCCCCATGTCACGATGACGCTTTAGTTTCCCTTGATCATTGGAGAGGATTCCTGCCCCCTCCTGACCACGGTGCTGAAGACTGTGGAGACCAAAATAGGTCAATTTTGCAGCATCTGGATGTCCCCAAATACCGAAAACACCACATTCTTCATTAAGAGATTTTACTTCGTATGTCATTTTTTATACCTAATTTTTATTTGTGTATCACCAAGAGCTAAATCTACATGACTTTTACATTACTGATACTATCTATTAGAAAATCTGTAAGTCTTATTTTCCAGTAAAGTATTTAACAGCCGACGCAAACAGGTGCTGGTCTTTATTTCCTGGGATGTTTTGGAAAAGACCGTCTTCATAACGTTCTGAATGGCCCATCTTACCGATGATTTGACCGTTCTTGCTGGTAATCCCTTCGATGGCATTTACAGAACCATTCGGATTGTACTTAGAATCCATACTTGGTTTGCCGTCAAAATCAACGTATTGGCTAAAGATTTGACCATTGTCACGGAGCTCTGCAAATTCCTCAGCCGTCACAACAAATTTCCCTTCACCGTGCGATACTGGGATGGCATGGATATAGCCCACTTGCACTCCAGCCAACCATGGCGAATTGGTATTGGCAATCCGAGTTTCCACCATCTTGGCCACGTGCTGGTTGGCATCATTGTAGAAGAGAGTTGGACTAGTACTGTTAGCATCCTCAAAGTTTCCGTATGGAAGAAGACCTGATTTGACAAGAGCTTGGAATCCGTTACAGATACCGATAATCAAGCCACCACGAGCGATAAAGCTATCAATCGCAGCACGCACTTTTTCATTAAGAAGGATATTGACAATAAATTTAGCTGATCCATCCGGCTCATCCGCAGCTGAGAATCCACCTGCAAAGAAGAGAATGTTTGCCTTGCCGATATTGTCAACCATGGTTTCAACTGACTTGACAATAGCTTCTTCATTCAAGGTCACAAATGGCACCAAGTTAACCTCTGCACCTTCTTTTTCGAAGGCCTTTGCTGAATCATATTCTGAGTTGGTTCCTGGGAAGACTGGGATGTAAACCACAGGTTTTTCAATGGTTTCCTTGGCTTTGATGACTGCGTCAGAAGCGACAGCTGGAACTTCTTCCAGTTCTTTAGCTTGGGCAAATTCAGTAGGGTAAACTTCTTCTAGTTTTCCTTGAAAAACACTGTCAAGTTTCTGTCCATCTAGCTTCACACCGTTGACAATCAGTGTAAAGTCTGCTTTTGTTTGTCCAATTTTCTCTACTCCAGTAATCTCTTCAGGAGATGTGAAGACAAATCCGCCTAATTGAGCTGTCAAAGAACTTTCAAATTCAGGCAAGGTCACCTCTGCACCAATATGGTTCCCAAAAGTAGCAAGGACCAAGCTTTCAAGGACACCGCCATATTTAACAGCTGATGCAGATGTTACTTTGTGTCCAGCTTGGATAGCTTCAAATTGAGCAAAATTAGACTTGATAAGATCAAAGTCAATTTCTTGTGCTAGAGCTTGACCTGGGATGTAGTAGATGTTTTCACCAGCAGTCTTGAACTCAGGAGAGAGGACCTTACGGCTATCTGCCGTCGTCACCCCAAAGGCAACCAAGGTTGGCGGTACAGTCAATTCTTCAAAAGTACCAGACATAGAGTCCTTACCACCGATAGATGGCAAGCCAAGCTGGATTTGTGCTTCGATAGAGCCTAGGAGAGCTGCTACTGGTTGACCAAAACGCTCTGCTTGCTTGTCCATGCGCTCGAAGTACTCTTGGTAAGAGAAGCGAGCCTTAGACCAGTTGGCACCAGCGGCAACCAAACGAGCAGTTGCTTCAATTACTGCATAGGCAGCACCGTGGTATGGAGACCATTCTGCCACATATGGATTGAATCCTTGAGCCATGACTGACGCAGTGTGAGTTACACCGTGTTGAACTGGCAATTTCTGCACAGATGCCTCAGTTGGTGTGAGTTGGTAGCGACCACCAAGTGGGTGATTGACCGTTGAACGACCGACCGAACAGTCAAAGATGATTTGCAAGCCTTTTTGACTCGCATGGTTAAGATCAGACAGAACCGCAAAGGTATCTGATTCAAGCGTGTCAACGCTTGTTGTTCGTTCTTCTGGAAGTTCGACGTCCTTATCCACTACTTTGGCATCAACGACTACGCGCACACCGTTTGTATCAAGGAAACGACGTTCCAAGTCAACAATGGTTTCACCATTCCAATGCATGACAAGATTTGGTTTTTCAGTCACTGTTGCCACAACAACAGCGTCAATATTTTCTTTATTACATTCTGCAACGAAGGCATCTACGTCTTCAGGACGCACCACAACTGCCATCCGTTCTTGTGATTCAGAGATGGCAATTTCTGTACCATTCAAGCCTTGGTATTTAAGAGGAACCTTGTTGAGGTCGATTTCAAGACCATCTGCCAATTCACCGATAGCCACACAGACACCACCTGCTCCAAAGTCATTGGATTTCTTGATGAGACGAGTGACATCTCCATTACGGAAAAGACGTTGAATCTTGCGCTCTTCGATGGCATTCCCTTTTTGAACCTCAGCACCAGCAGTCTCCACAGACTCAACTGTTTGAACCTTAGAAGACCCTGTCGCACCACCGACACCGTCACGTCCAGTCTTACCACCGAGCAAGATAATTACGTCACCAGCTTCCGGTTTTTCACGGACTACATTGCCCTTAGGAGCAGCACCAACAACGGCACCAAGCTCCATGCGTTTGGCCACAAAGCCTGGGTGGAAGTACTCACGAACGTAGGTCGTCGCCAGACCAATCTGGTTACCATACGAAGAATAACCATGAGCCGCTGTCTTCGAAATGACTTGTTGTGGCAATTTCCCAGCACGCGTTTCTGAAATCGGAGCTGTAATATCACCCGCACCAGAGATACGCATAGCTTGGTAAACGTATGAACGCCCTGACAACGGGTCACGAATGGCTCCACCGATACAAGTAGCAGCCCCACCAAATGGTTCAATTTCCGTTGGGTGGTTGTGGGTTTCGTTTTTAAACATAAGGAGCCATGGTTCTTTCACACCATTGACATCCACTTCGATTTCGACCGAGCAAGCATTAATTTCGTCTGACACTTCCATGTCGTCCAAACGACCATTAGCACGCTCATAACGACCAAAAATAGTCGCCATATCCATCAAGGTTTGTGGCTTTTCAGACCGACCTAGTTCCTCACGCATGGCAATATACTTGTCATAAGTCGCTTGCAATTGCTTTTGGAATTTAGAAGCTGAGAAATCAATCTGTTTCAACTCGGTCTCAAAAGTCGTGTGACGACAGTGGTCAGACCAATAAGTGTCCAAAACCTTGAGCTCTGTCTCAGTTGGCACGCGCCCGATTGATTTAAAATAGTCTTGGATAAAGAGCAGATCATCCACTTCCATGGCCATCCCTTGCTCGGCCTTGTAGCGAGCAAAGTCTTCTGCCGTATAACTTTCAAAGAAAGTCAATTTTGGAATAGTCTTGTCTGACTCTGAAAATTCCTGCTTGGCAATCCCTGTCGTGATGTCCTTGAAACGAGAATCAACTGGGTTGAGCAGGTAGTTCTTGACCGCTTCCAACTCAGTCGCATCAATATCCTTATTGACCAAGTAAAGCTGGGCTGTGTTGACTGTTACATCACTTGAACTTCCCAGTAAAAGCAAGGCTTCCTGTGAAGAAGCTGCACGCTGGTCAAATTGCCCTGGCAAACTTTCAATGGCAAAGAAAGCATAGTTGGTAAGATCCGCTTGCACGGCTGATTCATCCAAGATATGGTCTGTTACCTGCTCAGAGAAGATGTGTTTTTCCGCAGGTGCAAACAAGTCCTCTGCCAAATCAAAGACATCATAAACCTGCACAATGCGAATACTCTTCAAAGTTGACAATCCCAAGTTGTGCTGGAGCTCCCTTACCAAACTCTCTGACTTGACCTGAAAATCAGCCTTTTTCTCAACAAAAATACGTTTATCCATCAATTCTTATTCCTTTATTTCAGCTCTTGCAATGTTCCCAACGACTTCTAGGTTGTTATTTCAAACCCTGCAACTTTTCCCAGACAATCTCGTAAACGTCTGTTAGTTCTCCCAATCCACGGCGGAAAACATCCTTATCCATGTGGTTGCCATCCGCATCCCACAAACGGCAGTTATCTGGTGAAAACTCGTCTGCCAAGATAATCTTGCCATCCTTGTCAAAACCAAACTCTAGCTTAAAGTCAATCAATTTGAGGCCAATCTCAGCAAACCAAGTCTTCAAGAGCTCATTGATACGACGGGTTTCTTCCTTCAAGTAAGCAATCTGCTGGTCATCCGCAATTTTAAGGAATTTCACATGCTCGTCATTGATAAAGGGATCATCCAAATCATCATTTTTATAGTAAAATTCGACAATTGGAGTCTCAAATGCGATACCTTCTTCTACGCCAAAACGTTTTGAAAAGGAACCAGCCGTGTAGTTGCGGAGCACAACTTCCAAAGGAATAATCTCCACCTTTTTATTGAGTTGTTCCGTGTCCGAAATTTTCTCCACAAAGTGAGTCGCTACACCAGCAGCATTCAACTTTTCAAAAATAAAAGATGAAATCTGATTATTCAAGACTCCCTTACCCGCAATCTGCTCTTTCTTGACACCGTTAAAAGCAGTCGCCTGGTCCTTGTAAGTTGAAATAATGAGATTTTCATCCTCAGTTGTATAGATATCCTTGGCTTTTCCCGAATAGATTAGTTGTTTTGACATTTTAAAGTTCGCCTTTCGTTTTACTTGAGCACATTCTACCATAAAAGTATGAAAAATTCAAGATTTTTACGAATAAATAACATTTTCCTGTTTTAAGCGTAAAGAAAAACTGCAAGATAGGCTCTTCTTACAGTTTTAAAATCATTTATCCTCTGAAAAACACGAATATTACCCTTTATTCAAAAATTGATCCCAAAAATAACGGAGATAGCTTTTCTTTCCCGTAATCATCTGCAGGCGACCTTCTAAGCCATAGCGAAGTGTTGCAGCTTGCTCAGAAGTCAGGTGGGTCTCCGCCTCAATTTTAAAGAAATTTCCTTGTTTAGTCTTTGTAGCTGTCGCATCAATACTTGTAATCGTAGAATCCAGGAAAATTTGATTCTTCGCATCATTAGTCGTAGTATAACGGACAGAGTCCCCAATCTTGACTCTAGCAACATCTTTTGAACTGAGATAGGCTGTGAGTTTGATTTTTCCTTCTTTTTCCAAAGATGGGTAGAGTTGGGCTAGCAAGGTTCCTTCTGCGACCATCGTAGATTCACTAGTCTCAGGATTAAGGTGAAGCACCCCATCCTCACTTGCTGTAATCTTCCCTTTATCTAGGAGACCTCCCTGTACCTTCTTACCCGATTCTGCCTCCAAAATTTTCTGATCTAGAAGGGTCAATTCCTGACCAACCTTAGCCAAGTGTTGTGATTTGAGGGATTCTAATTGACTGCTTAAACCAGACGCATAGGCTTGCTGGGTTCCCGAACCTGCATACTGGACGCGGTAAGTAGCAAGACTAGATTCTAACTGAGAAAGCTGTGCTTCAATCTGTGCAACAGCCTGAGCCTTAGCTTGCGGATTTTCCTCCCTCTGAGACTTGTAGGACTGGTAGAGAGAGTAGGCTAGATTCTGACTGGTCAAGGAAGCACCTGTTTCAATAGCCGACTTAGCTGTCTGGTAATCGCGAATTTTAGCCTCTGTTTGACTGATGAGGTTCCCGATCTCAGCTTGGGTTTGACTAGTTGCTGCATTCTGGGACGCGATGGTCTCATTTTGCTGAGAAACATTGCTCCTAAGACTACTAGCTTGGCTGAGATAGTCCCGAAACATCTCTTGGTAACCAAACTTATCCGCCTCTGGAAATTGATTACTCCCCTCTTGCAAACTGGATTGCAAATACCCTAACTGCTTTTTTTGATCCTTTAACATCTCCAACTGACTGGCGTATGCCTCAACTTGGACAGCTTCCGCCCCTTGCTGGTACTGAACGAGCAGATCTCCTTGCTTAACCAACTTGTTTTCTTCCAGATAGTTGCCCACAATGCGTTGATTGCTAGTCGACTGGATGTTAACAATGATCCGACTAGGTTCGACTGTCGCTCTGGTAGACAAACTCATCTCCTTCTCTGCAAAAACTGCAAATCCTAACAGAAATACGAGCAGAAGTGACATAGGTAAAATCACCCGACTGGAAAAATTATGGTAACGACGATTATAAAACTCCGCACTTTCTAAAAATTCTGGTTTCATCCTCTCCTCTTTCTAGCTATTCACCAAATGAGCGTAAAAACCATCCTGTGCAAGCAAGCCTGCATGGGTGCCCTCTTCGACAATCTTGCCCTGATCCAAAACAACAACCTTTTCTGTCCGCTCAGCGATGGTCAAGCGATGGGCGATGAAAATCAAGGTCTTGTCTAGAGCCATGAGATTATCCACGATCCGCTTCTCTGTCAAAATATCCAGACTGCTGGTCGCCTCGTCCAATATCAAAACAGGCGCATCTGTCAAGAGAGCACGCGCCAGAGCGATTCGCTGACGTTGTCCACCTGAAATTCTAGCCCCATCCGAAGTTAATTCTGTCTGGTAATTCAGTGGCATGCGCTCAATATCCTCCCTAATCTCTGCTAATTCAACTGCCCGTAAGATATCTTCCTGGGTCGTTCCCTCCTTAGCTCCAAGGAGAAGATTCTCCAAAATCGTTCCGTTAAAGACATAGGGCTGTTGAGGCAGGTAGTTGATATACTGACGCAAAGCCTTTTTGTCAATCTGATTAAGATTGACACCACCCAGACTAATCTCTCCCTGACTAGGGTCGTAAAAATTAACCATCATCTTGGCTAAGGTGGTCTTACCTGACCCTGAAATCCCCACAAAAGCCACCTTAGACCCTTGCGGAATGGTCAAATTGATATCCGACAAGACGTCACGACCATAGCCATACTTATAGTAGACTTGTTTAAACGTCATATCCCCTTTCATCATGCTCAAATCTTCGACTGTTTTCTTCTCCTCAAACTCCGAAGCTACCAGATAAACCTCATTAAGACGGTTATTGGCGACCTGCGCTGTCTGAAGTTTGGTTTGTAGGTTGATGATATTTTCCAAAGGATTGGTAAAGTAAACAAGCAAAGTATTATAGGTAATCAACTGGCCCAAACTCATTTTCCCATCCATGACAAGAACTGCTCCCATCCAGAGAACACCAACATTGAGCAGGAGCTGAGCAACTTTTTTCAGGGCCTTTTGCTGGCTTTCTGCCCGACTATACGTAAAAGATTTTTTCAGATAAGTTACAAATTCCTTATCAATCTTTTGATAGCGCGAACTCTCACTGGTCAACGACTTAATGGTCTCAATACCGTTGATGTCCTCGATGATAGAAGAAGACAGAACTGCATTGGCTTCCATAGTATCCCGATTCATCTTTTCAAAAGGCTTCATAAAGGCAAAGATAATCACTGTATAGATGGGAAGCGCAAGTAGACTAATGAAAAAGAGCGTCATATTTTGTGAAAACAAGACCAGCGAGATAATCAAAATCGTCGACACATCTAGGAAAATCGACAGAATAGTCGACGCCAGCGCATCGATGATACTATTGGCATCTGTAAAACGAGACACGATTTCTCCTGTCCTACGTGTCGCGAAAAAGGACATCGGCAGGTGAAAAACATGCTTGATATAGGACAAAATCACGTCAATCGATAAGCGTTGCCCAAGGATCAGTAGGAGATACTCCTGGGCATAAGACAAAATTTGCTGGAGAATATAGACGATGACCAGCCCAATAGAGATAATACCCAGTGTCGAGCGCATCTGGTCTGGTACGTAACTATCAATGATAGACTGCAGATAGTAGGAGCCCACAATATTGATTAGGGTCACCAAGAGTGTCGCTAGGACGATATTGGTAATTAAGCCACGCTGTTTGAATAAAATCGGCAAGAAGGATAGGAGACCCTGTTTCTTCTCCTTATGAGGTTTATAGCCCGGAGATGGCGCCATAAAAATACTGACCCCTGTCCACTCTTGCGCAAAACGCTCACGGGAAATCTTGGTCAGCTTGACACCAGGATCCGGATCAGCGATATGAATGTGCTTTTTATCCTGACCTGTCACCACATAGTAGTGGAGCAACTTCCCTTCCTTGAGCACATGAGCCACAAAAGGAAAGGTCAAATCTGGCAGATCAAAGAGCGTCATATCCGCCTTGATGGCCCGCGTCTCAAACCCAATCTCCTCTGCCACCTTTACAAGCCCTAAAGCCGTCGTCCCATCCATGGTCGTCTTGGCTAACTCTCGTAGATGAGCCAAGGAGTAATAACTTCCATAGTAACCAAAGACCATAGCCAAGGAAGCCACACCACAATCCATCTGATCCACTTGGGGACGATAGTGCCTTTTCCTAAATTTCATATCTTCTCCTTTTTCTAACAATCTCTTTAAAAATTTGTAAGATTATTTTAACCAAATAAGGATAAAAACAGGAGAATATTCCCAAATAAACCATTTTCGCGCCTAAAACGCACTTTAAAAAGCATAAACTATCATTTAAATGTAAAAAAGCAGAACAAAAGTTCTGCCTGTTTAAAGTAACCGTTAAAAAATGAATATCCACAAATAAACTATTCTGAAATGATATTCTCTTCACTTCTATAAAGTGAAATAAAGGTCATCTCTATAAAGTGAAATAAAGGTCATCAAAAATAATGACATCGTAGGTATATCAAAACATTCAAACCATGTAGGTAAATTTATTTTGTTTATATTAGCCACGATTCTAATAAGTAATTAAGCCATCGAGCTAAATAATACAGTGGTCTTTGGCCAAGCTTTTTGTAGTAATTGAACGACTTTCATCTCCAACTCCAATCTGACATTCCATCAATTCTCAATCTTACTATCTGTTGTTTTGTACTTGTATCCTACATAAAACAGACCAAGCAGAATTGGATAGGTTTCTGGATAAAACAGAGTATTGATCGGATTTTTCATAATCAAATACGTTGCGATATAAAGAATAATCGATACGACAAAATACCCCTCAGCAAATCCTAATAAGATTTTTTTCATAGCAGACTCCTATTTACCTGAAAAGAGTGCTCGAGTTGTTAAAATAGCTCCACCTGTATATACAAAACCTTTTACAAAACCAACTGCCACAGGGATAAGAAGGGGAAAGGCTCCCCCTTGAATTTCCTGCAAGTCCGTATCAGTCATTGTTTCAAATTTTAAAATAGATTTTTCCATATCATCTCCTCCTTCTATTACCATCTACCCGTCACATAATTATAACCTGCAATTCCTGCTGCAGTAATTCCACCAGCAATTTTAGCTGCTGTCACAGGATTAGCAATCACCCAAGCTACAATCGGCCATGCTCCCCCATTCACATCCGTCAACTCTTCTTCTGTAAGAGTTACAAAGTTCTGTTCCATGTTGTCAAAATTTGTCATCTTTTTTCTCCTTATTTTTTCTATATATTTAATCTTTAACCTTTAAGCCACTTAAATAGCCAGATTGGGTAAATTACTGAAATCATTTCCTTCTCTCCTTCCTTTTCTTCTCACTTTTTTATTCGAGAAGTAATTTAAAATGAACAGGTAAATTTCATTTATTTTAAATACCATTTGATCAACCATGGCAATAAGATTGGTAAATACATCACATAGTCTCCTTCCCTTTTCCTTACCTATCTATTCGAAAAACAATTCGAAAATGAACAATTCATTCATTTTTATTTTAAAAACCACTTAATGAACCACGGATAAAAACCAATCACATACATAAATGTTCCTCCTTTTTCTTTCTCATCTCTTTATTCGCAATTTCTACTAAAAGTTTCTCTTTTTTCTGCAAATAAAAAACAACATGATTTGCATGTTGCTTTTTGCTATTCTTTACTTTTGACAACTGCTACCACATCTCCTACACTTTGCAGTTGGTCAATTTCCTCATCACTGATTTCAATTCCGAATTCATCTTCTAGTGTCAAGACGAACTCCATCAAGTCCACTGAGTCCGCATCTAGGTCATCTTTCAAACTCAAGGCCTCTGTTACGACAAAGTCCTCTCCCTGTCGCTCTTGGATAATGGTTACAATACGGTCAAAAATTTCTTTTTCTGTCATCTTTTTTATTCTCCTGAAAATTCACGCGCAGTCTGGGCAACTACGTCTGTTTCTAGCATAGTACGAATCTGGCGAATCGTACTATACACAGCCTTGGCATCACTTGAGCCATGAGTCTTGACAACCGGTGCCTTAACACCAAACAAGACTGCTCCACCAACATCTGAATAGTTGAGTTGCTTTTTCAAACCTTTAAGGCTATCCTTGAGAAGAAGAGCACCTAGTTTCGCTCGAAGACCACCACCTGTGATAGCTGTCTTAAGCAAGCCCATGATACCCATGGCTGTCCCTTCAATAGATTTGAGCACAGCGTTTCCCGTGAAACCATCTGCCACAACAACATCCGCAACGCCATTCATCAAATCACGCGCTTCCACGTTTCCGACAAAATTCAAGCTTTCATCAGCTGCTAGCAAGGCGTAGGTTTCCTTACGAAGGGGATCACCCTTGCTACTCTCTGTTCCATTATTGAGCAAACCAACACGTGGTTTCGAAATCCCACGAACATTTTTCGCATAGAAGGAACCCAAAACAGCGTATTGGTGCAGATGATGGGCTGTATTTTCCGCATTGGCTCCAAGATCTAGCATGTCAAAGCCTTTGCCATCAATGGTCGGTAAGGTCGACATGAGTCCAGGACGGTCGATATTCTTGATACGACCTACAATGAAGAATCCTGCAGCCAACAAGGCACCTGTATTCCCAGCCGAGAGGACAGCGTCTGCCTCTCCTTCTTTGACTGCCTTAGCCGCTAATACCATACTGGCATTTTTCTTCTTACGAATAGCTTTTGTAGGTTCATCATCAAAATCAATCTTCTCATCCGTATGGATAATGCTGACGCGTTCTGTCGCTGTTAGATATTGCTTGATTTTGCTTTCGTCTCCATAGAGTTGAATCTCAATATCTGAAAAGTCAGCAAGGGCTTGATTGACACCCTCAACGATAGCTTGAGGTGCATAATCGCCCCCCATAGCATCTACTGCAATTTTTTTCATTTGTCTTCCTCTTTTAGTAATTGCCCCCAGTCTGCTAGGGAATCAATAAATTTCTTTGATTTTAGGTGAATTCCAACATACTCTTCGTAGATTTGGTCTATAAACTTGCGCAAGTCTTGCTTGATTTCAGGCTTGAGCGAAATGGTCTCCAAGGTCTCAAAATCAATGGCTTGAAATTGATTGAGTAGATAAGGAATATTGGGATTCAGATGGCAACGTCTCTCATCTTCATGATAATGCTCTGGGCAAAGACAAGCTCCATATTTGAAAGAAAAGTCAAAGGCCTGACCGACCCGATGGCAAAAGACACACTCATTAAAATTGAGACTAATTCCAAATCGAGTCAAGATTTGAATTTCAAAAATATTGGTCAAAACCTGATAATCTAAACCCTCTTCCATCAACTCCAAAGTCTTTTGCAAAAAAGCAAACAAGGGAGCATCCTGCTGGTTATCCTGCAAACTAGCATCTGCAAGAGCTGCTACGTAGGTCGCATAGGCCATGACAAAGAGATCGCTATTAATCTTTGAAAAAGTCATCACCTCATGGTAGTCCTCGATATAGCTGAGCCCATCATCATTGATTCGCAAGAGAAACCGAGCCAACACCAAGGGCTGAATAACCGGAGCTAGTTTGGACTGACCAGCGTGTTTGACGAAAAACATGCGCTTGCCAGCCTGCTCGGTAAAAATCTTGACTAACTTGTCATCCTCACGAAAATTACGATTGTAGAGCACCAAGCCTTGACTCGTGATAGACTGAATCATGCTTCTTTCATGTACTCCTCAAGTCGTTTCATGGCTTCTTTGATAGTCTCCATGCTAGCTGCATAAGATAGGCGAACATAGCCTTCTCCGTAGCGTCCAAAGGCGGCACCAGGGATAAAGGCAACGGCCTTCTTATAGGCAAAATCCTTAAGAAAAGCAAAGGAGTCTTGATTGTAACCTGCTGGAATCTTAGCAAATATATAGAAGGCCCCATCTGGTTTGATAATCTCAAAACCAAGAGCAGTCATCTTTTCGATGATATAATCTCGACGCTGAATGTATTCCTTCTTCATAGGCTCTGCGTCGTTTTTACCAGCCGTCAAGGCTTCCACTGCAGCATGTTGAGCCATAGTGTTTGCGGCAGTGACCAAGTATTGGTGACTCTTGATCAACTGGGCTGTAAAGGCTGCAGGAGCAAAGATAAAGCCTAAACGCCAACCAGTCATAGCATGAGACTTAGATAAACCATTGATAATAATAGCCTGATCTCTCAGCATAGTTCCCAAAGATACATGGGCTTCGCCTGTATAGGTTAATTCTGAGTAAACCTCATCACAGACAACGAAAATCTTATACTTGCGTAAAACGTCCGCCAAGGCTTCCAACTGCTCCCGACTATAGGTAATTCCTGTCGGATTGGCTGGATAGTTGAGAATGACCGCCTTGAGCTTGTCGCCTTGCTCCAAAATGGCCTTTTCCAACATCTCAGGAGTCAAGACAAAACCATTTTCAGTCGTATCAATCTCGACAACCTCTGCCCCAACTAGATTGACAATCGGCTCATAACCTGGATAGGCAGGAGCTGGCAAGAGCACCTTATCTCCCTCTTCCAAAATAGCTGTCAAAGTAGCCGATAAAGCCTCTGTCGCCCCAATTGTAACCAAGATCTCATTTTCAGGATTATAATCTAGCTGGTATTTTTCTTTTACAAAATCACTGGCTGCCTGACGTAATGTTAACAGACCACTCATCCCTGTATAGTAGGATTGGTTCTGGTCGATGGCCCGCTTAGCCGCTTCCTTAACATGATCTGGCGTTGTAAAATCAGGTTCCCCCAAGGTCAAACGCAGGACCCCAGGAATCTCCGAAATAGCCTGGTCAAACTGGCGAATCAAGGAAACTTGAATCTTGTCTAACTGTTTATTAAAGCGCTTAGTTAAGTCCATAGATACCTCCTACTCTCAAAACGTATCTCTATTATACTACAAAAGCCCCCCGACCGCAAAAATACATTATATAATATCTTTCCACTTTCTATTTTACTTTTCCTGTTTACAGGTCTATAATGGTAACAGATTATGATTGGAGGTTTTTATGTCATTTCTATCAAAAAATGGAGCAGGCATCTTGGCCTGCCTTCTCATTTCTATCATTTCTTGGTTTCTAGGAGGACTTTTCCCCGTCGTGGGTGCACCCGTTTTTGCAATCTTTATAGGAATGCTCCTACACCCCTGGCTCTCCCCCTACAAACAACTAGATGCAGGTTTGACCTTTAGTTCCAAAAAATTACTCCAGTATGCTGTTATCTTGCTTGGTTTTGGTCTCAATATCTCGCAAGTCTTTGCAGTCGGACAAACTTCACTCCCTGTCATCCTATCAACGATTTCAATTTCCTTGATTGTCGCCTACCTCTTCCAGCGTTTCTTTGCACTAGACACAAAACTGGCTACCTTGATTGGAGTGGGTTCTTCTATCTGTGGTGGTTCTGCCATTGCTGCGACAGCGCCCGTTATCCATGCCAAGGAAAAAGAAGTTGCCCAAGCCATTTCCGTTATCTTTTTCTTCAATATCTTGGCTGCGCTCATCTTTCCAACTCTAGGAACCTGGCTTCACCTATCTAATGACGGCTTTGCTCTCTTTGCAGGAACTGCGGTCAATGATACTTCTTCTGTAACGGCAACAGCTAGTGCTTGGGACAGTCTTTACCAGACCAATACCCTCGAATCGGCAACCATTGTTAAACTCACGCGCACCTTAGCGATCATTCCCATCACTCTCTTCCTCTCCTACTGGCAAAGTCGCCAACAAGAAAATAAACAAGGCGTACAACTGAAAAAAGTTTTCCCACTTTTTATCCTTTACTTCATCCTAGCCTCTCTCTTAACGACTCTTCTCACCTCTCTCGGTGTGTCTAGTAGCTTCTTTACCCCTCTCAAACAACTCTCTAAATTCTTTATCATCATGGCCATGAGTGCTATCGGTCTCAAAACCAATCTGATTGCCATGGTTAGATCCAGTGGCAAATCTATTGTCCTCGGAGCTCTTTGCTGGATTGCTATCATCCTCACCAGTCTTGGCATGCAAGCATTGATTGGTACTTTATAATACAAAAAGGTAGCCCATGGCTACCTTTTTATTTCTCAAGAATTAAGCGAGTATGTTCTCTCTTGATACAGCGATTCATCACGATGTCATCGCATCCTCCAGCACGCAAGATTTCTTCCGCTTCTAGATTTTCAAGTCCTAATTGCGCCCAAAAAATCTTGGCATCAGCCTTGAGAAAATCACGCGCCACATCTGGTAAAAACTCGCTACGTCGGTATACATTGACAATGTCCACAGGAAAAGGAATCTCAGCTAGACTCGCATAAGCCTTTTCTCCCAAGATTTCCCCACCTGCAGCCTTGGGATTAACTGGAATGATTTTATAGCCCCGAGCTTGCATTTCCTTGGTTACTCGATTACTAGTTGTTTCCTCACGGTCAGACAAACCCACTACCGCTAACGTTTTACTGGTCGCCAGATACTGACGGATTACACCATCACTTGGATTGATAAATTCTTGACTCATAGAGATCCTCCTTTTTTCTCAGTATAGCATATTTTGAAAAGGCTTGCAGATTTTGACTATAAAAATCTCCTAGCAAGAAAAGAAACTTGCTAGGAGAACGATCTATTTCAAGTGAAAGATTAAATCTTTTTCTCAATACAAAATAGAGGAGAAAGAGGACGCTTTTCGTGGATACGAACGATGGCATCTCCTAAGAGGTGGGCAATAGAGATCTGTTCAATCTTATCAATCAAACGCTCTTCTGGTAGGTAGATGGTATCCAAAACAACCAATTTTTTAATAGCTGATTTTTGGATATTGTCCATAGCTGGCCCAGAAAGAACTGGGTGCGTACAGCTTGCATATACTTCAACAGCACCTGCTTCAGCAAGAGCGTCCGCTGCATGACAAATAGTTCCAGCTGTATCGATCATATCGTCAATCAAGATACAAGTCTTACCTTCTACTTTACCAATGATGTTCATCACTTCACTGGTATTCATCTTGTCTACACTACGGCGTTTGTCAATAATCGCAATCGGAGTTTTCAAAAACTCCGCCAATTTACGAGCACGAGTCACCCCACCATGGTCTGGACTGACAACCACGTAGTCAGAGCCAACCATGCCACGACGTTCAAAATAGTCCGCAATCAATGGAGCACCCATCAAGTGATCTACAGGAATATCAAAGAATCCCTGAATCTGTGCAGCGTGCAAATCAATCGTCAACAAACGATCTACCCCAGCAACTTCTAGCATGTTTGCAACGAGTTTTGCAGTGATTGGCTCACGCGCGCGCGCTTTTCTATCCTGACGTGCATAGCCATAGTAGGGCATAACAACATTGACAGATTCTGCACTAGCACGCTTCAATGCGTCCACCATAATCAAAATTTCAAGTAAATTATCATTTACAGGTGAACTAGTTGATTGTAGGATAAAGACGTGTTTTCCACGGATTGATTCTTCTATGTTGACTTGAATCTCCCCATCTGAAAATTGGCGAACAGTCGATTTCCCCAACTCTATCCCAATCTCTTGCGCCACACGCTCTG
The DNA here is from genome assembly GCF_000526095.1 of Streptococcus sp. CM6. NCBI lineage: Bacteria > Bacillati > Bacillota > Bacilli > Lactobacillales > Streptococcaceae > Streptococcus > Streptococcus sp. CM6. The sequence goes on from NZ_JATS01000010.1 coordinate 41,630, forward strand.
CCAATTCTCTATTAGAAGAAAGGGCAAACAGCTTTAAATCAGAAAAAGACATGATTTCCTCCGGTATTTATGTATCACTTGTTTTTTACACAACATTTTCCATCTACCATTGTAGCGCTTTTTCCTTTATTTTTCAATCAAAAATAAAACAAGAGCAAACATTTATACCCTTGTTTTATACTATTTTATATTAGCTATATTAAAACTAAAAATCCTACATTTTAACAATCGATTTTATGCTAGGATGAGATTTTTTCGAGACAAAGTTAGTATACCTCTCTCATACTTCCTGTATCCACATCATAGACAGCACCTGAAATAACCACATCATCAGGAATTAGTGGAGATTCTCGAAGCAATTGCATATCCTCTCTCACGCTCTCTTCAACATCCTGAAATGGTAAAAAGTCTTGACCAGACACATCAACTCCAAGCTCGAGTTTCAAATGTTCATGAAAACTTTCATTTTGAAAGGTTTGAGCTCCACAGTCTGTATGGTGAAGCACCACGATTTCTCTTGTCCCCATTTGTTGCTGGGAAATCACCAGTGAACGAATCATGTCCTCAGTCACTCGACCACCCGCATTCCGCAAGATATGTGCATCCCCAAGTGCCAAACCTAGAGCTTGCGCAACGTGTAGACGCGAGTCCATGCAGGTCACGATAGCTACTCTGGTTTTGGGTTTAAGTGGCAAATTTAACTGCCCATGTAGGGCAACATAAGCCTGATTGGCTTTCATAAACTGTTCAAAATACGACACGATTCCCTCCTCAAAAATTTGATAATCAAATATTTCTCCTATCTTATCATTTTTAAGAGGATTTGTCACGGATTATGCAAAGACCTTTTTCAAAACTTCCTGAATGGTCGTCACACCAATGACTTCAATTTCCTTGGGTGGAGTGATTCCTGTCAAGGAATTCTTGGGTACATAAATCTTGGTAAAGCCCAATTTTGCTGCTTCATTGATACGTTGTTCGATACGATTCACGCGCCGAATTTCTCCGGTCAAGCCCAGTTCACCCACAAAACATTCCTGAGGATTGGTAGGCTTGTCCTTGTAGCTTGAAGCAATGGCAACCGCAACAGCCAAGTCAATGGCAGGCTCATCCAATTTCACGCCGCCAGCAGATTTGAGATAGGCATCTTGATTTTGCAAGAGAAGCCCTGCTCGTTTTTCTAAAACAGCCATAATCAGACTAGCACGATTGAAATCAAGTCCTGTCGTTGTGCGCTTAGCATTTCCAAACATGGTCGGTGTCACTAAAGCCTGAACCTCCGCTAAAATCGGACGGGTCCCTTCCATGGTCACAACGATTGACGAGCCAGTAGCTCCATCCAAACGCTCCTCTAGGAAAACTTGACTCGGATTGAGCACCTCAACCAATCCGCCCGACTGCATCTCAAAGATGCCAATCTCATTAGTGGAACCAAAACGGTTTTTGACTGCTCTCAAGATACGAAAGGTATGGTGACGTTCCCCTTCAAAGTAAAGCACCGTATCCACCATATGTTCCAACATACGTGGACCAGCCAAGGTTCCTTCCTTGGTCACATGCCCTACGATAAAAATAGCAATGTTATTAGTCTTCGCCAACTGCATGAGTTCAGCTGTCACCTCACGCACCTGAGAAACAGACCCCTGCACCCCTGAAATTTCAGGAGACATAATGGTCTGGATAGAGTCGATGATGAGAAAATCTGGTTGGATGCGCTCCACCTCAGCTCGAACGCTCTGCATATTGGTTTCTGCATAGAGATAAAACTCGCTATCAATATCTCCCAAGCGCTCTGCTCGTAGCTTAATCTGCTGAGCAGACTCCTCCCCACTGACATAGAGAACCGTACCCACTTGGGACAACTGGGTTGAAACTTGTAGGAGAAGGGTTGATTTCCCGATTCCTGGATCCCCACCGATAAGGACGAGACTCCCTGGTACCACTCCACCTCCAAGCACACGGTTGAATTCCTCCATCTCCGTCTTGGTTCGATTAACGTTGATTGAAGTCACCTCAGCCAGTTTCATAGGCTTGGTTTTCTCACCTGTCAAGGACACACGCGCATTCTTGACCTCTGCAACCTCAACCTCTTCTACAAAAGAAGACCAAGACCCACAGTTAGGACAACGTCCCAGATATTTAGGGGAATTATACCCACAATTTTGACATACAAATGTCGCTTTTTTCTTTGCGATGATAAACCTCTTTCTATATCTCTAACTCACACTCAATCACTTGGCAAAAATCAATCTTCTCATTTGGCACAAACTGGCGCATGAGCATTCCGTGAGTTACAATGATAATAGTTTTATAATTTTTATATTTTTCCAAAGTTCTTAAAAAACGATGACGCATCTCTAGATCAGTTTCATAGCGATAAGGAGAATCTTCAGATAAACCTCCTTGATGTTTTAGATAATATTCATGAGCTACCAATACACTAGTTAAATCAGAGTTAGTGCCATCTAAGTCTGGACGCCACTCATGAAAAAACGGCTCCACAAATAAGTCCAATCCTGTTTCAACTGCTATATAATGGGCTGTTTCTAAAGCCCTCGTCACAGACGATGAAATAATAATCTCTGCCTTTCCAAAACATGCAGTTTTAGCAACTTCTTTTGCCAGACTGCGACCTTTTCCTGTCAATGGTGCTAAATCACGACCAAAACCACTATAGAGTTGCGGATTTTCAAGTTTATCAAGCATACTATAATCTGGCTCCCCGTGGCGTACAAAGATAATTTTCATCTTAGTGCCCAGTCGAACCAAATCCACCTGTCCGAACCCCGTCTGCCTCATCTCCGTCTGCAATTAAGAAAGGCGCAAAGACAGCCTGAACCACACGTTCCCCAACTTCAAGAACTACTTCCTGGTCCGTAATATTTTTCATCTGAGCAAAGATATGTCCCTCATTCCCGGGATTGCCATAATAATCCCCATCAATAACTCCAACTGAGTTAATTAAAACCAAGCCCTTTTTACGAGGGTTTGAAGAGCGATCATAAAGGTAGAGGACCTCAGTTGGTTGCATATAAGCCTTAACCCCTGTCGGAACTAAGACAATCTCTCCTGGTGCGATCACCGTACGCACGGCAACCTTTAAGTCATAGCCAGCCGCATGAGCTGTCTCACGCTTGGGCAATAAATTTTCATCTGTAAAACTCGAAACCAATTCAAAACCACGAATTTTCATATTTTTCTCTTTTCTATTATCATTATTCTAGGCTATTTTATCTTATTTATTCGAAAAAAGCACGAAAAAAGAGCACACAATTCACATCGCTTAGGGCTGCTGGATTCCTCCCCTGACCCGCTTCACGCAGAACTGTTGCTCCACTGTTCATTATACCACATTTCCCTCTGTTTTTAAAGAGAAATTATTTTTTCCGTCTATTTCTAAAAAAGTCCTGCATAATCGCTGCACAGTCATCTTCCAAAATTCCCGTTTCTACCTCTACACGATGATTGAGACGCTCATCTGTCAAAATATCGTACAGACTTCCAGCTGCACCAAATTTCTGGTTTTTAGCCCCATAGACCACGTTTGGAATGCGGGCAAGCCCAATCGCCCCACTACACATGACACAAGGCTCAATGGTCACAAAAAGCGTGCAATCCAGCAAGCGCCAGCTCTCCTCACTCAGGTTCGCATTCTCTATGGCCATGATTTCCGCATGCATGACCGCCCGTTGCAACTCCTCGCGCGCATTATGCCCCCTACCAATGATTTCTCCATCCTTGACAATCACACAACCAATTGGAATTTCATCGTGTTCTAAGGCAATCTCAGCCTCTCTCAAAGCCTCTCTCATAAAGACTTCTTTTTCTTCAACTGTATAATTCATCGTTCTTCTCTTTTCCTACTTGTCGATTTTATTATTATATCATGATTCTCAACACAAAAAAAGCCACCGAATGTGGTGACTTAATAGGGAGATTATTATGAAAAAGAAAAGTTTAGGATATTTGTTACAACAAGTTAGGAGGTCTTCTTGTAACTGTCTATAGTATACCCGACCTATCTTAAACTAATCTTAAAAATCTCCTATGACCAAACACTTTCTAAAATATTAGTTTGTTCACGATCAGGACCTACTGAGAAAGTAGAGATACGAACACCAACCAACTCGCTTACACGACGAACATAGTTACGTGCATTCTCAGGAAGGTCTTCTAAATTACGGACTCCAGTGATGTCTTCTGACCAACCTGGCAATTCCTCGTAGATAGGCTTGCAACGTTTCAACTGCTCAAGACTAGCAGGATAGTAATCAATACGTTGACCATCAAGATCATAGGCCACACAGATTTTCACAGTATCCAAACCACTCAAAACATCGATAGAGTTCAATGAAAGATTGGTAATCCCAGATACACGACGGCTGTGACGCATCACAACTGAGTCAAACCAACCTACACGACGTGGACGGCCAGTTGTTGTACCGTATTCATGACCTACTTCACGGATGCGATCTCCCACTTCATCAAACAATTCAGTTGGGAAAGGTCCGTCTCCTACACGACTTGTGTAGGCTTTACATACACCTACAACCTTGTCAATCTTACTTGGACCAACACCAGACCCAATTGTCACACCACCAGCGACGGGGTTTGAAGAAGTAACAAATGGATAAGTACCTTGGTCAATGTCCAACATGACACCTTGTGCACCTTCAAAAAGCACACGTTTGCCATTATCAAGTGCATTGTTCAAGATAACGGACGTATCTGTCACGTACTGCTTGATTTGTTGACCATATTCATAATACTCTTCAAAAATATCATCAACTGAAATAGGGGTGCTATCATATAGTTTTTCAAACAAACGATTCTTTTCCGCAAGATTGCGTTCTAAACGCTCACGAAAAATCTCTTTATCCAAAAGATCCGCAATACGAATTCCAACACGAGCAGCTTTGTCCATATATGCTGGACCAATTCCCTTTATTGTAGTACCAATCTTATTATCACCCTTAGCTTCTTCCTGCAAGCGATCCAACTCAATGTGATAAGGCAAAATAACATGCGCACGATCAGAAATACGCAAGTTATCAGTTGTCACACCTTCCTCATGAAGATAACTCAACTCTTTCACAAGGGATTTTGGGTTCACGACCATCCCATTACCAATAACAGAGATTTTTTCAGGAAAGAAAATTCCAGATGGAATCAAGTGCAACTTAAATTTCTTACCATCAATCACAATCGTGTGACCAGCATTATCACCACCTTGGTAACGAGCAATCACTTCCGCATTGGCTGAAAGAAAATCTGTAATTTTTCCTTTACCTTCATCGCCCCATTGGGTACCTACAACAACAACTGAAGTCATAATAAATTTCGTCTGAGCTACTAGGAGCTCGTCCTTTCTCATATACATGGCAGGAATTTCACCCACAATTATATCTTACAATTTATTATAAGAAAAAAACACTATTTTATCAAGAAGAAACAGTAGAAAAGATTTGGAATTTCTGTAAATAACAAAATCCAAAACCTTAAAAATTAAATAAAATCCTAAAAAATATAAAATTAATACAGATTATTGTTCGTGATATATGATTTATGAGTTTCTTATTGGATAAGAGTTGTACCACCTTGCAGGAATTCATCTAGATATAGACGATAAGCTGTTTTAAAGTGATATAGTGAAAAGTCCCTGTCACTTTTTATTTTAAATCGGATTAAATAATATAGTAAAAAACGAAGATGAAGTGATTCCCATTCAGCACAACTCTGGCCTAAAGAGGCATATTCTTGTTCAACTAGTTTCAAAAAGACGAATGCTCGATCATAAAATTTCTGAAGCATATAAAAATTCCCTTTCTTATTACTAACACTAGTCTAACAAAAAAAGGAATTAAAAAAGCTTCAAATCCTATAAAAGAAGAATTTAAAGCTAAACGAACTAAAAATAAAATAAAGAGGTAATTATAGATTTAAAAAATAAAATTTGAAATTTCAACAGTCCACTATATTTTACAATTTATCATATAAAAAAACGCTCAATTGAACGTTTCGATTTATACTCCGCCAGTAGGACTCGAACCTACGACATCATGATTAACAGTCATGCGCTACTACCAACTGAGCTATGGCGGATAAAAGCTAAGCGACTTCCATATCTCACAGGGGGCAACCCCCAACTACTTCCGGCGTTCTAGGGCTTAACTGCTGTGTTCGGCATGGGTACAGGTGTATCTCCTAGGCTATCGTCACTTAACTCTGAGTAATACCTACTCAAAATTGAATATCTATCAAATAATTAGAAAACCTCACGCTTCGTATCCTCAGTTACTTTGGATAAGTCCTCGAGCTATTAGTATTAGTCCGCTACATGTGTCGCCACACTTCCACTTCTAACCTATCTACCTGATCATCTCTCAGGGCTCTTACTGATATATAATCATGGGAAATCTCATCTTGAGGTGGGTTTCACACTTAGATGCTTTCAGCGTTTATCCCTTCCCTACATAGCTACCCAGCGATGCCTTTGGCAAGACAACTGGTACACCAGCGGTAAGTCCACTCTGGTCCTCTCGTACTAGGAGCAGATCCTCTCAAATTTCCTACGCCCGCGACGGATAGGGACCGAACTGTCTCACGACGTTCTGAACCCAGCTCGCGTGCCGCTTTAATGGGCGAACAGCCCAACCCTTGGGACCGACTACAGCCCCAGGATGCGACGAGCCGACATCGAGGTGCCAAACCTCCCCGTCGATGTGAACTCTTGGGGGAGATAAGCCTGTTATCCCCAGGGTAGCTTTTATCCGTTGAGCGATGGCCCTTCCATACGGAACCACCGGATCACTAAGCCCGACTTTCGTCCCTGCTCGAGTTGTAGCTCTCGCAGTCAAGCTCCCTTATACCTTTACACTCTGCGAATGATTTCCAACCATTCTGAGGGAACCTTTGGGCGCCTCCGTTACCTTTTAGGAGGCGACCGCCCCAGTCAAACTGCCCGTCAGACACTGTCTCCGATAGGGATAACCTATCCGGGTTAGAGTGGCCATAACACAAGGGTAGTATCCCAACAACGTCTCCTTCGAAACTGGCGTCCCGATCTCATAGACTCCTACCTATCCTGTACATGTGGTACAGACACTCAATATCAAACTGCAGTAAAGCTCCATGGGGTCTTTCCGTCCTGTCGCGGGTAACCTGCATCTTCACAGGTACTAAAATTTCACCGAGTCTCTCGTTGAGACAGTGCCCAAATCATTACGCCTTTCGTGCGGGTCGGAACTTACCCGACAAGGAATTTCGCTACCTTAGGACCGTTATAGTTACGGCCGCCGTTTACTGGGGCTTCAATTCATACCTTCGAGTTACCTCTAAGCACTCCTCTTAACCTTCCAGCACCGGGCAGGCGTCACCCCCTATACATCATCTTACGATTTAGCAGAGAGCTGTGTTTTTGATAAACAGTTGCTTGGGCCTATTCACTGCGGCTGACCTAAAGTCAGCACCCCTTCTCCCGAAGTTACGGGGTCATTTTGCCGAGTTCCTTAACGAGAGTTCTCTCGCTCACCTGAGGCTACTCGCCTCGACTACCTGTGTCGGTTTGCGGTACGGGTAGAGTATGTTTAACGCTAGAAGCTTTTCTTGGCAGTGTGACGTCACTAACTTCGCTACTAAACTTCGCTCCCCATCACAGCTCAATGTTATAGAATTAAGCATTTGACTCAATTCACACCTCACTGCTTAGACAGACACTTCCATTCGTCTGCTTTAGTTAGCCTACTGCGTCCCTCCATCACTACATACTCTAGTACAGGAATATCAACCTGTTGTCCATCGGATACACCTTTCGGTCTCTCCTTAGGTCCCGACTAACCCAGGGCGGACGAGCCTTCCCCTGGAAACCTTAGTCTTACGGTGGACAGGATTCTCACCTGTCTTTCGCTACTCATACCGGCATTCTCACTTCTATGCGTTCCAGCGCTCCTCACGGTACACCTTCTCCACACATAGAACGCTCTCCTACCATACCTATAAAGGTATCCACAGCTTCGGTAAATTGTTTTAGCCCCGGTACATTTTCGGCGCAGGGTCACTCGACTAGTGAGCTATTACGCACTCTTTGAATGAATAGCTGCTTCTAAGCTAACATCCTAGTTGTCTGTGCAACCCCACATCCTTTTCCACTTAACAATTATTTTGGGACCTTAGCTGGTGGTCTGGGCTGTTTCCCTTTCGACTACGGATCTTAGCACTCGCAGTCTGACTGCCGACCATAATTCTTTGGCATTCGGAGTTTATCTGAGATTGGTAATCCGGGATGGACCCCTCACCCAAACAGTGCTCTACCTCCAAGAATCTTTATGTCGACGCTAGCCCTAAAGCTATTTCGGAGAGAACCAGCTATCTCCAAGTTCGTTTGGAATTTCTCCGCTACCCACAAGTCATCCAAGCACTTTTCAACGTGCCCTGGTTCGGTCCTCCAGTGCGTCTTACCGCACCTTCAACCTGCTCATGGGTAGGTCACATGGTTTCGGGTCTACGACATGATACTAATACGCCCTATTCAGACTCGGTTTCCCTACGGCTCCGTCTCTTCAACTTAACCTCGCATCATATCGTAACTCGCCGGTTCATTCTACAAAAGGCACGCTCTCACCCATTAACGGGCTCGAACTTGTTGTAGGCACACGGTTTCAGGTTCTATTTCACTCCCCTCCCGGGGTGCTTTTCACCTTTCCCTCACGGTACTGGTTCACTATCGGTCACTAGGGAGTATTTAGGGTTGGGAGATGGTCCTCCCAGATTCCGACGGGATTTCTCGTGTCCCGCCGTACTCAGGATACTGCTAGGTACAAAGACTATTTTAAATACGAGGCTCTTACTCTCTTTGGCTGATCTTCCCAAATCATTCTTCTATAATCTTTGAGTCCACATTGCAGTCCTACAACCCCGAAGAGTAAACTCTTCGGTTTGCCCTTCTGCCGTTTCGCTCGCCGCTACTAAGGCAATCGCTTTTGCTTTCTCTTCCTGCAGCTACTTAGATGTTTCAGTTCACTGCGTCTTCCTCCTCATATCCTTAACAGATATGGGTAACAGGTAGCACCTGTTGGGTTCCCCCATTCGGAAATCCCTGGATCATCGCTTACTTACAGCTACCCAAGGCATATCGTCGTTTGTCACGTCCTTCTTCGGCTCCTAGTGCCAAGGCATCCACCGTGCGCCCTTATTAACTTAACCTTATTTTCTGACCTTTCAGTCATAAACTCTTTTAATACTACAGCGTTTCGGTTTATTTTCTTGTTACTATTTGATATAGATATTCAATTTTCAATGTGCATTACTTGGTGATCTCTCACCAATGGAGCCTAGCGGGATCGAACCGCTGACCTCCTGCGTGCAAAGCAGGCGCTCTCCCAGCTGAGCTAAGGCCCCACAAGACCTCTCAAGACTAAACAAGACCAATGCGCAGTTCCTTATCCTTAGAAAGGAGGTGATCCAGCCGCACCTTCCGATACGGCTACCTTGTTACGACTTCACCCCAATCATCTATCCCACCTTAGGCGGCTGGCTCCTAAAAGGTTACCTCACCGACTTCGGGTGTTACAAACTCTCGTGGTGTGACGGGCGGTGTGTACAAGGCCCGGGAACGTATTCACCGCGGCGTGCTGATCCGCGATTACTAGCGATTCCGACTTCATGTAGGCGAGTTGCAGCCTACAATCCGAACTGAGACTGGCTTTAAGAGATTAGCTTGCCGTCACCGGCTTGCGACTCGTTGTACCAGCCATTGTAGCACGTGTGTAGCCCAGGTCATAAGGGGCATGATGATTTGACGTCATCCCCACCTTCCTCCGGTTTATTACCGGCAGTCTCGCTAGAGTGCCCAACTAAATGATGGCAACTAACAATAGGGGTTGCGCTCGTTGCGGGACTTAACCCAACATCTCACGACACGAGCTGACGACAACCATGCACCACCTGTCACCTCTGTCCCGAAGGAAAACTCTATCTCTAGAGCGATCAGAGGGATGTCAAGACCTGGTAAGGTTCTTCGCGTTGCTTCGAATTAAACCACATGCTCCACCGCTTGTGCGGGCCCCCGTCAATTCCTTTGAGTTTCAACCTTGCGGTCGTACTCCCCAGGCGGAGTGCTTAATGCGTTAGCTGCGGCACTAAACCCCGGAAAGGGTCTAACACCTAGCACTCATCGTTTACGGCGTGGACTACCAGGGTATCTAATCCTGTTTGCTCCCCACGCTTTCGAGCCTCAGCGTCAGTTACAAGCCAGAGAGCCGCTTTCGCCACCGGTGTTCCTCCATATATCTACGCATTTCACCGCTACACATGGAATTCCACTCTCCCCTCTTGCACTCAAGTTAAACAGTTTCCAAAGCGTACTATGGTTAAGCCACAGCCTTTAACTTCAGACTTATCTAACCGCCTGCGCTCGCTTTACGCCCAATAAATCCGGACAACGCTCGGGACCTACGTATTACCGCGGCTGCTGGCACGTAGTTAGCCGTCCCTTTCTGGTAAGATACCGTCACAGTGTGAACTTTCCACTCTCACACTCGTTCTTCTCTTACAACAGAGCTTTACGATCCGAAAACCTTCTTCACTCACGCGGCGTTGCTCGGTCAGACTTCCGTCCATTGCCGAAGATTCCCTACTGCTGCCTCCCGTAGGAGTCTGGGCCGTGTCTCAGTCCCAGTGTGGCCGATCACCCTCTCAGGTCGGCTATGTATCGTCGCCTTGGTGAGCCGTTACCCCACCAACTAGCTAATACAACGCAGGTCCATCTGGTAGTGATGCATTTGCACCTTTCAATGGATTATCATGCGATAATCCATTTTATGCGGTATTAGCTATCGTTTCCAATAGTTATCCCCCGCTACCAGGCAGGTTACCTACGCGTTACTCACCCGTTCGCAACTCATCCAAGAAGAGCAAGCTCCTCTCTTCAGCGTTCTACTTGCATGTATTAGGCACGCCGCCAGCGTTCGTCCTGAGCCAGGATCAAACTCTCATTAAAAGTTTGAGTTCTCACTCATTTCTGTCACTGACAGATTTATTGTTTTTTCATTGTTCAGTACTATAACCTTAGTTATAGTGCCCTGCACATTGGTTCGTCTTGTTCAGTTTTCAAAGGTCTTTGTCACTCAATCTCTCTCAAGCGACAACTATATTAGTATATCACAGCTGCTAACCTATGTCAACACTTTTTTGAAACTTTTTTCCAAGTTTTTTTAACCGCAATACACCATAGTCCGTACGGGATTCGAACCCGTGTTACCGCCGTGAAAAGGCGGTGTCTTAACCCCTTGACCAACGGACCTTGAGCTTTTCAACTCTTTCTATTATACCTACTT
>NZ_JATS01000011.1:0-24545 GCF_000526095.1 Streptococcus sp. CM6
CTGTATTTACCAGCTTCAAGAGCTTTACCTTCAAGAACTTTCTTAGCTCCAAGAGTTACACTTGTAGCCCCTGCTGGTGTGTAAGTATTCTCGAATGCTTTTTCACCATCGTAAGCAACAGTTGCTTCAAGGACACCTTTACCATTATCCGCTACAGTTACTGTAGCTGTGATGGTTTTCGTATCGTACTGGATACCTGTAGCAGTACCCGCTTTTTCAGCAATCTTATAAGCATAAGTGCCCGCTTTGTCGAATTCCAATTCTGAGAACTTAACGTTTCCGTCTTTGTCATTCTTCACGGTTTCTTTCACATTACCGTCTTGGTCTGTCAAAGTGAACTCAAATTCATCAGCTTTCAACTCACGTCCTGTCAACTTCTTAGTCACTTCGAGATTTGCTTTAGCATTTGCAGCTTTGTAAGTATTTTCGAAGTGTCTTTCATCGTTGTCATAAGAAACAGTTGCTTTCAGAGCACCATGACCGTCATCTGTTACTTCGATAGTCACTTCCACAGTCTTATTAGAATAAGTGATACCATTCTCGATTTGACCAGCTTTGTGTTCGTAGATTGTATACTGGTAAGTACCAGCTTTCTCGAATTCTAAATCCTTAAACTTGATGTTTCCATCTGCATCATTTGTAGTTTTTTCTACGGGATCACCTTCGTGATTTAGCAAGGCGAAGACAAACTCGCCACCTTTGAGTGGCATTGGAGTATTGGTGTTCTTATTGATAAATGATTTAGTTGCAGAAACTGGAGCTTTGACTTTTGCAGGGTTGTAAGTATTGGTGAAGGTTGTGCTATTAGCTGTACCATCACTGCTGTAATCAACAACTGCAGTCAGTTTACCATGACCGTCATCTGTTACAGTTACTTTAGCTGTGACTGTCTTAGAATCGTAGGTAATACCATTTTCAGTTGTACCAGCTTTTACTTCCTTGATAGTGTAAGTATAAGTACCTGCTTCATCGAAGGTCAATTCATGAAACTTAACTTTTCCATCTGCATCATTTCTCTTAGTTTCAACGTTACCAACTTGGTCTGTCAACGTAAATTCGAACTCATTTTCTTGAGCTCCTGTCGTACGACCGGTCAACTGCTTAGTCACTTCAAGAACGGCCTTAGCATTAGTTGCTTTATAAGTATTTTTGAATGTCTGAATTCCACCATCAGTAGCTCTATTCACTGCACCAGTAAGTGATGGTACAAGATTAGAACTAGGTGCTGAAGAGACCAAATTAGCTGACGGAAGTGCCACAGCAGTAATAGGATGATACAATACTGTCGCAACCAGTTTACCTTTTCCATCATCTGTTACACTTACTGTGACTGGTACTGTTCTAACATCGTAAGTCACACCATCGATGGTTTGACCAGCATTCACTTCAACAACAGTAAATTCGTATTCACCCGCTTTATCGAAAGGAATATCTTTGAAGACTACGCGACCAGCTGCATCGTTCTTAGCTCTTTGAACTTCTTGGCCATTTTTGTCTTTCAAGATAAATTCAAATTCTTCGTTTTGAAGAGGTGTTGGACGACCACCCACCAATTCTTTTTTGACTTCAATATCAACCTTAGTTGGTGAAGTACCATAGGTGTTTGTGACAGTTAAATCAGCTGTTTGATTGGCTGTATAACCATCTACAGCAGTGACAAGATTGCCATCTTCATCGACTTCCATCACACTATAAGTGTACTTCACACCGTGCTCATCTGTCGCAGGAAGGTCTGTCCATTCTACAGTTCCATCTGTTTTGGGAACTTCTTTTTGGGCAGCACCAGCTACTTCTTCAATCGCTCCACCTTCTGGCGTACGATAGAGTTTGAAGTAGACAGTTGGACGAATATGTTCCTGACCGCCAACCCAGATTTTCTTAGCCGTCACGTTTGTCTTTGGAACTTCGTAAGTGTTGGTGACTTTGTTGTTTCCGTTATAGGATACAACATAGCTGTTGTCGCCTACTTTGACTTTCTCTCCTTCTTTCAAAGGAAGTTCAGTAGTATCTTGAAGCTCGCGAACAGAGTAGACTAATTCTGTTTTTCCATCAACATCGTACTTAGGTAGTCGATTTAGCCACTTATAAGTGTAAACACCATTAGACTCTGTCACTTCAGGGGTGTAGTTCCCAGTAACAGGTTTTGCATCTGCAACAGTTTGTCCTTCTTTGTGCACATACAAACCGAGTTTGACTTTTTTGTAGTCAGTTGCTTTTCCGTTTACCCAAGTCTTGGTTGCTTCAAAGTCAACTGTCACACGTTTGTTAGAGATATTGAGGGGAACACCCTTTCCATCTTTCATCTCCACTTCGAACTCTTGACTATTTACCTGATAGCCTGATTTAGGAGTTTTTTCTTTAACGATATACTTACCATTATTGAGAGCCTTTGAGACAGCTATCCCATCCGCATCTGTTGTAACGGTATCAACCAAATTATTAGTGGTTTTCTCACGGATTTCAAAGACAACGCCTGCCAACTTAACAGTTGCATCCGCTTCATCGTATTTTGTGATTTTGATCTTACCAGCAATATCAGCTGTGACTGACGCACCTACAGATTTAACCGTCTTTAAATTAAAGGTTGCTTCTGTTCTGGTTCCAATACTACCTCCGTAGTTTTCCCAAATAAGTTGTGGTTGATTATCAATCAAGTACTGCGCTGAGTTACTTATCGTTGAAGTATCTGCTGGTGAGGATGTATCATACGTTAAGAAAAAGCTCTTTGTTCCCATATTGGTCGGCATGAGCAACTCAAATCCTCGTTTCCCGTTGACAAAGGTCAACAAAGCTTTTTTATCTGAGTTAGCCTTGTATACCTCCGGATCGGTTGTGATTTCGTATTCATCACCTAAATGTTTAAGAGCAGATGAATTCGTATTCGTCGTTTCGAATTCCGCTTCATGCATATAGAAAGTACCTTCCACATAGTTAGCAAAGGCTCCCTTTGAAACGTCATCTGTAATCTTCACCACATGTCCAGTCATATCTTTCTTAGCGCGATTAATTTTCATTTGAAAATGTGCTCTCGCCTTATTGTTATCGTTATAACCGTACTTTGTAATAGTTTCTCCAATCACGTCAGTCTGTTCATATTTATTCACTTTATACGTGATGGTCTGTTTTTTACCATCTGGTAAAACATAGGTAACCGTTTTCCCCTCTTTTTTGAGCGTTTCAGTTGCTTCTGCAACAAAGTCCCCACGAATATTTTGCTTGTCCTCCACCTTTTCGTTGAAAGTAAATACCAGCTGATGGTTAGCATTATCCACCTGGACAGTCCCCATTTTGGTATTTGATGTCGAATCAATCAAATCCAGACTACCATCCGTCAAACTCAAGTTATTTGGAGCTTTTACGATAAAGTAATCACCATTCTTGATTTCATTAACTGCCACATTGGGAAATGAGAATTTACCCGAATATTTCAATTTCATCGAAGTATCATTTGAACCATGAATTCCTTCAGTCTCACTTCCTGTAGATGCTATAGTAATCTTCAAGTCATCTATTTTGACTTTACTCGTGATATCAGTTGCCGCATGTGCTTCACCCGCCGGGAAAAGCATCATCAAGAATAAAAGAGGGAATACCAGAAAACCGAGATATTTTTTTATCTTATCCATTATGACCAACCTTTCTATTTGTATATCGATAAAAAATTAAGTATTCAATTCTACGTACGCAACACCTCCACAATATAGTGACGTATCCATAATAACACCATGCTCTATTCTTGATAAAATTATATTCACTTACAGCACATAATATAATAGAACTTATCAGGTTTATTATATCATATATATTTTAATTAATTTATTTCATTACTAAAGAATTTATTTACGAAATGTCAACTTCAAAGAATTCATTCCTTTGATATTTCTACTCCCTTTCAATAAATAATGTCCCTTTATTCATAAAACTAAATATAGCCAATTTATTAATCTATATGCTGTTATAAGATTTAATATAGTAGAAATATATTAAAGCAAAAGTTTAGAACATAACAAAAAGTGAACTAAACAGAATTCTGATTGCCCCAGAATAGTTTGGTTCACTTTTTATTTAATCTATTAGATTTTCAAAATTCATAATGAAGAGTTTTTAAAATATAAATCTATTTTGTCCCCATCTCTTCATATCGTAGAAATTCTAATCCTCTTTTTTGCCTTTAGTGGCTACTAGTCCTGCACTCAAACCAAGAAGAGCTAAGCCTGCTGCTAGGGCTGCTTGACTTTCTGCACTTCCTGTATTTGGCAACTGCTCTTCTTGAGCTTGACTAGCTGCATTTGAAGCAATTTCTTTTGTATCTTCCTTTTCTGATACTTGTGGTTTTGTAGATTCTTGAGGTACTGGTTTGGTCGTTTCACCAGCCGTACCTACTTCTACGATGCGATCCTGAGCCACGACTTTATCATAGCTTTCTTTTTCAGTTCGTTTGCCATTTTCAACTTCGATCAAGTGAACACGGATACCTTTTTGTCCTTCTTGGAGAACACGAGTTTCACCTGCTGGAAGCTTATCGTTCTTTTGTTCCTGAACCTTGAAGTCAATTGTTTCTTCTTCGATTACAAGTTCTGGTCTGTTAAGGACAAGGTTCTTCACTTCATCTTCTGGAAGGGAGGTTCCTGGTTTAGTACCAACTTCTACTATACGATCTTGAACAGCGACTTTATCGTAAGTTTCTTTAAGCTGACGTTTTCCATTTTCCACTTCAATCAAGTGAAGACGGATACCTTTTTGACCTTCTTGGACAACACGAGTTTCTCCTAGGTACAACTTATCAGACTTACGTTCCTGAACCTTGAAGTCGATGGTTTCTTCTTCGACTATCAGTTCGGGTCTGTCGAGGACAAGGTTCTTCACTTCGTCTTCTGGAAGAGAGGTTCCTGGTTTTGTTCCAACCAAGACGATGCGGTCTGTCGGAGCCTCTACCACTTCGCGAAGTTTTTCTTCCTTACTTCCATCAGGATTAATCGCTGTAAAGATACGTTCTTTACCAACTTTTCCTTCTTGTTCTACACGAGTTTCTCCTAGATACAGCGTTGAATCCTTTTTCTCAACTGTCTTGTAGGCCAAATCGTTTTCAACAAATTCGAGTTTTGGAAGTTCTTCTTGTACAGCAGCAACTGTCTTCTCAGAAACTGGTTTTTCCTTGGTCAACTGGATACGGTATTCCTTGACTTGTTTTCCACTTTCTGAAACAAGACGAACAAGTACTGGAAGGCTATCATCTCCGCTATCTACAACTGTTGAAGCTACTTGATTACTTTCTTCGACTGAGACTTTTGGACGTTGACCTTTATAGGTGATTTGGTAGTCTTGACGATCTTCAGCGAAGTCAGGAAGTTCTTTTCCATCTACAAGAATTTTTGATTGGGTACTTTCTTGAGGCAATTCACTCGGTGCAAGGAAGGTCATCTCAATCATCGCAACACCGCTCTTGTCTGCTTTACGCTCCATACGCCATCTCATGGCTTTGGCTTTGACAGCTTTAAATGTTACGTTGATTTCATCACCAGCTTCAATATCTTTATCCGCACGATAAGGCACAGCTTCCCAATTTTCTGGATTATTGAATGGATGAGCTGCATCGTAGGCTTGGTAGTTTGAATAGTAGGTAGGCACTTCAAAGTCTGGACCAATATAGCGTTCCAAAACGAGTTTAGATGGTGCATCTGTACCACTATCTGCAAAGAAGTGAAGTTTGGCTTGCGCTACAGTCCGTTCTACAATCTTACCATTTTCACGGAAGATCACACCTGCTGATACTTCTGGATTAGAAGATGGTGTTGGAGACCAGTTTGTCCAACGACGATTTTCTGAATGATTTCCGTCATTGAGATAGTCCACACGGTCATGGGAGTTTCTATCAATGTCGTTAGTGGCTGAAGCAAAGGCGCGGTTACTATTTTCATCATACTCTGGGTTATTTGAAAGAGCTTCACCAAGTTTGTCTGTCACTCGTACAGTGAACTCAGCAACAAGATCACTACCAAGGACACGACCTCGAACGGTAAATTGACCTGCTTTTGTCAGATTTTCTGCTGGAACTTCTTCCCATTCAACTGCCAAGTCTTTTGTTTCGTAACCGTCTTTACCTGTGAAGTAAACAGGAACCTTAGTTGGCAATTCAAGCGGTTGCCCTACTTGTAGCAAGCGAGCTTGTTTGACCGCAGCAACTGGTTTACGAGAGAGCAAGTCTTTATTGCTTGTAAAGTGTAGACGGTATTCTCCTAGGATGTCACCATTTTCAGCCTTCGCGATAACACGAACTGGCTCACCTTCACGAACACTTGGAACGACGGTGGCGAGACCATTGTTGCTAACACTTGCTGTTACTGCAGGAACTTTTCCATCTACTGACTCAAGATAGTAGTCTGTCAAATCAGGGTTAAAGTTTGCTAAGTCTTTACCGTCAACTTGGATTCTTGTTTGTCCTTGTTTAGCTGCCGCAACTTGTTTCGCAAAAATTTGTACTTCTGTGATAGACGTTCCTTTCTTGCTATCAAGTCGAACCATACGAATGCGAACCGCATAGGTCTCAACTTTATCAAAGCTAAAGTGGTTCATTTCTCCAGCCTTGAGTTGAGCTGGGGCTTTTAGATTGGTAACTGGTTTCCAGTTGGCTGGATCGTTAAATACGTGGTTTTCCTCACCTACAAAGCTAGGGTTTTTAGGGGCTGTTGGAACGGTCTTACCGACATAATATTCAATCACATAAGACTTCGGTACACCAACTCCGTGGTCTTCGTGGAATCCGACACTTAGATTATCAACTGAACGTTTGCTCAAAATACCTGAATCTCCGAATAGGACACCAACTGAAGCTTCTGGATTAGTACGGTTCCAGTTTGTCCAACGGTTAGCTGGGCGGTCATTAAAGGAAATCAATTTATCGTTGACGTTTGAAACAGGATCAGTTGGATTTGAGTCTGAAGCAAAGGCAAGTGGCAATTCTGAACCGGTCC
The DNA here is from genome assembly GCF_000526095.1 of Streptococcus sp. CM6. Lineage (NCBI taxonomy): Bacteria > Bacillati > Bacillota > Bacilli > Lactobacillales > Streptococcaceae > Streptococcus > Streptococcus sp. CM6. The sequence goes on from NZ_JATS01000011.1 coordinate 6,972, forward strand.
ATTGGTCAGAAATATTTGCTCCCTTCTCAGTTTGAGCAGATACGCGAACATGAAGTTTAGTTGTTAATTGCGTACCTTCTAGGCGACCATTAACTGTAAAGACACCTTCCTTGGCGTATTGCTCTGGACGAATCTTATCCCAAGTAACCTTAGCTGATGAAACGTGACCATTTGAATCATAGGTACGAACGCTTTCTGGTAATTGTGGTGCTTCTGCAATTGGAGTTGTCACACTGACTTCTTCAACTGAAACGATGCCTTCTACAGATACTTTAGCACGCGCTTCAAGATCCAGACCTTCAACTTTACCTAGAACTTCAAAGGTTTGATAGTGATCGAGTTTTTCTTTTGGAATAGCTTGCCAAGTGACTTTGTGGGCTTTAGGGAAACCTTTATCATACTCAACTGTTACTGTAGCTGGAAGACTTGGTTCCTGATGCAAATCTGTTACTACGTTTACTGGACGGATAGATTGGGCTACCTTCTTCTCAGTATTAGCCTGGATCGTAAGATCGATTTGACCTGTAGTCCCCTCATATTCTGCTTTGAGAGCGACTGATCCTGGCTTATGTAACTCAAGCATTCCTTTACGAACTGCGACTTCCCCTTCACCACTTGTAGAGAAGGTTACTTTATCTACTGGTAAAACTGCTTGTGTTCCGTCTTGATAGTGTGCAAGGACAGATAATTTGACTGTTTGGTCTTCTTTAAGGCTGTCAGCTTGTTCCACTTGTAGGCTCAAATGGTCAATTTTTGGTGCTTCTTCGAGGAACTGAATTGCATACATTTGAAGAGGGCCACCATCATTTGGTTGAACAAAGATACTTGCACGCATACCGTTTGCTGCGCTTGCTTGCACCACTGTAACAGCTGCATTTTCAGCACTTGCTGCGACTTTTGGTAACTTAGCTCCATAAGCAAGAGTGCGGTATTGCATTGGTTTTTGGCTAGTAAGTCCTGTGACAGCTTCACCACCAACCGTTACAGTTGGTACTGCAGGCGCTGCAGCCTCGCCTTCTTCTACTACAAGGGTAGCATGAATGGTTTCGCCAGCTAATTGACCAGTCATTTGAATACGTGATCCTGCAACTGACAGTTTAGCTTTATCTGCTTCCGCAATCTCCCACTTATCAACTTCGTATTCTTGAACGCTTCCATCCGTTACAGCGATAGAAACATATTTATCAACAGCACTCAAGTCTGTTCCTGGAGCAACACGTTTAACAGTTGGTAGTTCTTTCGCAATTGCTAGAATTTCGACACGGGCCTCAACTTCACGTCCGTCTGCCATACCTTTAACAGTCACAACTCCTGCTTGGCTCACATCAACTGAAGACCAAGTTACTGGACGTTTTTCACGACTGCCATCACTGTAGATAAAACCGACTGTCTTCGGCATTTTCGGTTCTTTCTCAATAACAGTACGTACTTTTGGTACCTCTGTTCCGAGAACTGTCTTTTCTTGGTCTTCTTTTTTACCAGTAAAGACAGTTACTTGACCAGATTTCAAGAGATCTGAATGAGCTGTTAGTGTGAATTTACCTGCTTGTTCAGTTGATTTAACAATGGCAACCCCTTTACCGTTAAAGGCTCTACGGATCCAAGAACCATCTGGTTGCGCCTTGTAGCGTTCACGGCTGGCTTGTTCCCCATTATCGACACCGACCAGTTGACCTTGTCCATGCAATTGGAAACGAACCAAGTTATTGGCAGTTGGTACCACATTTCCTTCACTGTCAACGATTTCATAGTAGATGTAGGTCAAGTCTTTTCCATCTGCTGCGATTGCGTGTTCTTCTTTGACGAGGCGAACACCTGCTGGTTGGCCTGCAGTAGTGATCTTATCACGTGCAATTTCTTTTCCAGCTTCATCGCGAGCTACAGCTTCCAAGGTACCTGGTTGGTACGCAACCTTCCACTCAAGATAGAGTTCCTTAGCATTCGCGCCTTCTTGGTAGGTACGACCATCGCTGGTTTGTTTTTTGTTGAAGGTCTTAACTCCGAGAGATTGACCGTTCAAGAACAATTCAACGCTTGCAGCATTAGAGTAAGCTCGAACTGGAATCTTTCCTTGTGAATCTTCTACTTTAGAGGCCAAGTCTCTATTTTCCCAGTTCCAGTGAGGAAGGAGGTGCACCATTGGTTTCTTCTTAACAGAAACCCATTGGCTTTGGTAGAGGTAGAAGTCATGTTTTGGAATACCTGCTGTATCTACGATTCCAAAGTAAGAACTCTTAACTGGCGTGTGGTTTTGGTTGTGCCATGGTGTAGGCTCCCCGATATAGTCTGTACCAGTCCAGATAAATTGTCCTGCGTAACCAGCATTGTCACGGTCAAAAGTCCATGAATCTGTTGCCGTTTTACCCCAGTTAACTCGGTCATTACCATAATCGGACTGTTCGTAATGACGTTCAGGTCCGTTACTATGTTTCAATTCCTGTTCAGGGCGATAATAGCTACCGCGTGTACGGGTTGCTGAAGATGTTTCTGAACCGTAAATCAACCAGTTTGGATGTTTCGCACGAAGTTTCTTGTAGTTGTCTTCTGAATAGTTAAAACCAACCGCATCCAGTTCATTAGCAATTTTCTCATGATCACCGCTACCATCACCAAAGCGGAACTTATCTGCTCCCATGGTAACATAACGTGTCGTATCAACATCTTTAATCACTTTTACTAAGCGTTTAACCGTTGCAAGAGAGTGAGCATTACCATTGGCTTCACCGATTTCGTTTCCGATAGACCACATGAAGACAGCTGGGTTGTTTTTGTCTCTTTCGACCATGGTACGAAGATCATAGTCAGACCATTTTTCACCTTTTCTAGCCTCTGGGTGAGTGGCATCTTTTTCAAAGAAACGTCCGTAATCATAAGGTTTCTTGCCACCATACCAGGTATCAAAGGCCTCTTCTTGAACGAGCAAACCAAGTTCTGCTGCAATTTGCAAAGTCTGAGGACTTGCAGGGTTATGAGTTGTACGGATGGCGTTAACCCCCATCTCCTTCATTTGTTTGAGACGGCGATATTCTGCCTTATAGTTTTCTTCTGCTCCAAGCGCTCCGTGGTCATGGTGCAAGGAAACCCCATGGAATTTAATGCGTTCACCATTCAAAGAGAAGCCTTCATTTGGCGTCCAGTGATAGTAACGGTAACCAAACAAATCCTTCTTAGCATCCACCAACTGACCATCACGGTATACACGCGTAATCAATTCGTACAAGTCAGGTTTGTCATTTAAAACTGTCCAGAGTTTTGGTTTTTCAACTTCTAAAATAGCATCAAGACTTGTTGATTCATGTGCCTTCAAGGTACGGCTCGCTGTACGAACCAAACCTGTCACAGCCTGACCACCACGTTCAACGATTTGATACTCTGCCACCAATTCATGGTCTTTATCATCTGTATTGACTATTTTGCTGGCTACATGAGTTTCAACCTTACCATGTTGCTGTTCTTCAAGTTTTGGTGTTAAGATAGTTGTCCCATTCTTCTCAACATGAACCTTATCTGTCACTTGCAAGGTTACATCACGGTAGATACCACTACCAGAATACCAACGGCTACTTGGCTGTTTGTTGACAGCATGGACAGCAATCACATTCTCACGACCATCTTTGTAAAGGTATTTGGTGATATCGTATGAGAACTGGTTATAACCATTTGGATAATGCCCCACTAACTGGCCATTGACATAGACTTGAGAGTCCATGTAGACACCATCAAAAGTGACACGAACATTTTTCTTGAGATCTTTTTCATCAAGTTTAAAGGTCTTGCGATACCAAGCTTCACCACCATTGAGCTGTCCACCCTCATTTTGGGCAGGTGACTGATGGTCAAAATCGTTAAAGATACTCCAGTCGTGTGGGAGATCCAATTTTTGCCATGTTGATACATCGGCATCTGATTTCACAGCTTCTTTAGGATTCGCATTGAGTTTAAAGTGCCAATTTTGATTAAAATTCACTTTTCTATCTTCAATCATTTGATTCACTTCTTCATTTGTCGCAGCTTTCAACTCTTCCTTGACAGGCTTTTCTTGACTTGAAGCTTGAGATTCTACCTTTGGAGCTGTTTCTTCAGGTTTTAGAGATGCTTTCTCCTCTTTTGGAGCTACAGGTTCATCTTCTTTCACCTCTGGTTTGCTTGCTTCAATTGGTGCAGCTTGACTTTGGTCGACACTTGCAGCATCCTTGTGCTCTGCTACAGCTTGATTTTCTTTTTCCTCCACTGCCGGACTTTCCTCTTTTGCTTGTTCCACAGTGTGGGCGATAGGAGTTTCATCCGCGAAAACTGGTGACTCTCCAATGACACTTCCTCCAAATAGAACCGCACAGGTTCCAATCATGACAGAGCAAGCGCCTACGGCAAACTTACGAATGCTGTAGACTCTTTTACGATTCCAATGGCCTTTTTCCATAAAATCCTCCTTTAGTAACCGCTTCCATTTTATTGTAAACGTATTACTGTTTCATAGCCTTTTACCCTTATTCTATAAAATAATATAGGAAATTTCAATACCCTAAACACAAAAAATCATATTTTTGATTGTTTTTTCTATAATTTGTAGAAAAGTTTAAAAATCTGATTGTAGATTTAGTGAATGGTTTTACTAAAAAAGGCGGTGGGACAGAAATCGATAGACAAAGTCTCGATTTCGTAGTCCCAGCCTCGCGAGGATGATTAGGAGCTTTTTGGAGTCTGAAAGACGAACAAAAAGTTCAATCAGCTAACGCGTCAAAGTTTGATTGCTAAAAAAAGTGAGGTCGGGATCTTTTGTCCCAACCTCTTTTACGGACTATCAAACTGGGATTTCCTTATAGATTATTGACTAGATTTTCCCTTTTCCAAAAGATTGACCATCTCATTTTTACGCTCTTCTAGCTCGGCAATTTGCTGGAGTAAAAGTCCTGAAAAATCACAATTAAGCTCTTCAGTTTCGCCACTATTATACCAATCCAAAGCTACTATGTGATTGTCCTTATCAAAGCAGAAAATTACATCTCCATCACCGATGATAGACAGAAATGGAATATAATCCTCAAAGCCCAGAGCGTGTAATTCCTTGGTTTTAATTCGAATGTCTAAGAAGTCTGGGATGCCATTTGCAATTCCAAAAACCTTAATACCTCGACAGAAAGTCCAAAAAGGGGCTACATCGTAAGCCTTGGCTCTTGGCCATAGCTCTTCCCTGACTTCCATAAAGAGACCTCCCAGAGATGACATGGTGAATTCCCTGAAATCTTCTGGCAGACGAATGCCGTATTGATTTTCAAAATCCTGAACATCTTCTTCCGATGGTTCATTACCCATGCAGGCGACAACCTGATAAGTTTCCTTATCATAGTGACGAAAATACTCATAAACTTCCTTGAGTGCCATTATTTTAATCCTTTTTACTCAGAAATAGTAACTACAAATCCATCTGGTAAGATGATTTGTTGTCCCTCCTTAACCTGACAATGACTCGCTAAATCAACTGAATCTCTGTCCAAGACAAAATTTTCCTTAGACTGATTAAAGGTAGCCTGAACTTCTTTTCCTTCGTAGGTCCATTCCAAGACAATAACATCTGGTTTCACTTCTTGCAAGCTATAGGAACCATGCTGAATAATGCTTGCAACTTCTTTACGGGCCTTGATTAATTTCTTCATGAAATTCAGCATATCATTGTCCTCAGACACACGGTCCCAAGGCATGACACGACGGCAGTCGGGATCTGGTCCACCTATTAATGCAAGCTCTGTTCCGTAATAGATACAAGGAGTCCCTTTTTGAAGGTAGAGGAAGGTTAAAGCAGCCTTGACATGTTGCACATTGCCTTTGGCAGTTGTGAGGATACGCTCTGTATCGTGAGAATCCAGAAGGTTAAACATCACTTCTGAGATTTGTTGCTTGTAGTACATTGACTGGCTATTGATTTCTGAAATAAACTGCTCTGTCTTTTTATGCTGACGCAAGAAATAATCCTTGATACTTTCAGAGAGCGGGTAGTTCATGACAGCATGGAACTCATCCCCTTTTAGCCAAGGTTGAGACGTATGCCAGATTTCACCTAAAATATACAAATCAGGCTTTTTAGCGAGAACTGCCTTTCTAAAATCTTTCCAGAACTGATGGTCAATTTCATTGGCAACGTCCAAACGCCAAGCATCGATATCAAAATTCTCAATCCAGTAGGTCGCAACACTTAAAAGATAGTCTTTGACTTCAGGATTTGCTGTATTTAACTTAGGCATATAGCTAGCAAAGGCAAAGGTATGATAAGGGAGTTCTCTTGGATTCTGAAGTTTATCCTCTGTAATTGGAAACTCTTGAATATGGAACCAATCTTTATAAGGAGAATTTTCTCCATTTTTTAGAACATCCTGCCATTGGGCAGACTGGTAGCCGATATGATTGAAAACAGCATCTAGCATAATCTTAATGCCACGTTTATGGGCTTCCTCGACTAGATTACGAAAGACTTCCTTGTCTCCAAAGTGACGGTCAATTTCAAAATAATCCGTCGTATCGTACTTGTGATTGGTCGTTGCTTCAAAAATTGGACATAGGTAAAGTCCAGTGATTCCCAAATCTTTAAGATAGTCTAAATGGTCAATAATCCCTTGTAAATCTCCACCAAAAAAATCATCCATGTTAGGTGCAATGACAGCATCCCACTCTCGAGCTCCATCTGGAGTTAGATTAGGATTTCCATTAGCAAATCGTTCTGGGAAAATCTGATACCAAACGGTATTTGAAACCCAGTCAGGAACTTGGCAACCATCGATTTCGTGAATATAAGGAAGCTTGAAACCATTTCCTTCAGCATCCAAGTTTTCTTGAGTATGTTCTACGCAACCCTTATCACCGTAAAAAACACCTTGACCTTCTTTATCAAGGAGCTCAAAGAGATACTGAATGCGAGCAAAATCAACAGAGACCGTAACCTGCCAATAGTCAAATAGGGCATCTGAGGTTACTTTAGTCATTTCTTTCTTGGCTTCATACTTATCCTCGATGAAGATAAAGGGATCTCCATAATGTAAAATGACCTGCTGGACATCATCTTTCTTGGTTTTGATTCGGATATGTAACTGACCTTCTTTGTAAAGATAAGCATACTCTGATTCTGGTCTATGATAAATGGCTGTCAATTCCATGTCTTGTCTCCTAAATAATCATCATCAACAAAAACGCAAACGTTTTCATAACTAACAGAACTAGTATACTATTTAAAGATCCGATTTGCAATTTTTATACCAGTTTTACGATAGATATATAGATGGACAAGGGTAAAATTGAGTAGAATCTTTATGAGCTTTAAAAGAGAGTTTCCATGAACCGGAAAACTCTCCATCATTACGAATCAGATGATTAGAATAAATGCTATCTGATATCTTTAATCTTCTAAAATGAAAATTTCTTCAACATGTAGTTGTAGCAACCTTGCAATTTTCATTGCTAGTTCAAGTGTAGGATTGTACTTGTCATTCTCGATAGCAATAATGGTTTGTCGACTAACGCCTAATATTTTTGCCATATCTTCCTGACGTAGTCCTTCAGACTTTCTTAGCTGTTTGATATTATTTTTCATACAGCATTAGTCTTTCTGAAAACAATAAATGCCAATTGCCAAAACTACGATAAGGATAACAACCATCAAAATTACTCCTTGAACAAGTTTATTAGGTTCTTTAAAATCTTCATCACCATCAACCATTTTCTGTTTTATGGCAATTTGTGTAAATCCTTGAACAGAAATAGATAAACATAAAATCAGACATGGTAACATTTCAAGTTCAATGCCTTTTGTAATAGATTGATAAATATTAAATACTGTCCATCCACATAAGCCAAATAGAGCCGTTTTATAACCCCATTCCTCAGAACGTAGCTGAATCGCTCTGTCCATTTCATCCATTTTTCTCATAGTCCTGTTCCTCCAATCTGTCAAAACAATGTCAAGAGCTCTTTACATTTTTTATTATACTCTAAATCGATGAAATGTCAAGATGTTTTAACATTTTTAGGCTTTTTTATTTTCTTCTATTCTAAGAATATTTCTAACTCTGATTTACAGCCTAGTCAATCCGACAAAGGGCAAGTTCTTTTAATCCTCTGTCGTAAAGGAAGGTTAAACAAAAGTTGTCTGTCATATTTTGAAGCTTGTGTTTACTCATTCCTCTAGGCAAAGCTATATCGCACCATTCTCTCGTTGCCAGAGAAAATAGCTTTTGCTTACCCTTCCAGTCATCATTCTTAAATAAGGGGCTCAGGATAAGATAAGGCGAATCCGTAAAAATTCCATTGACACCAGCTTTTTTGCCTAAAGCCTTTAAATGTTCAGATTCTAATAACTTTTCGATAATACGACCATCACTAGAGATTTTAACAAGAGCATAATAGTCCATGCCCCATTTATTGACAGAGGTTTGACTTTCTCCAGAGCTAAAGGCATAGAGCTCTTGCTTCCAAGATTTCATACTATCGATTTTAGGACAAAAACTTGAGTTCGTGTCGTGGTGGTTTAAATCTTTTTTATCAATATGCGAATAAGTGGTCCACTTCGCCTGCTTTTTCTCTCGATCAAATTCTAAAAGGGCAAAGTTTCTTGCCTGATTTGTATAAACTTGATTTTCAAAACACACGGGTATCTGGTCGCTATCTGATACGATTTGAAAATATCTCTCTTGTGCCTTTTTAGGAAGTATACTTTGCGGATCCTTTATGGCAATAATTTCTGGATTAGAAAAATCACCAGTATAATAGACTATTTCCTTGCCAGCCTTGATGATGCCAATATTTTGTCCATCTGTAAAGAGTAGAGGCTCTTCCTCCCAAACATGGTCACAATACCAAGCATCTATCTCCTTCACACCCAAAGGTGATACTTCAAGCAGACAGTAGAGATTGAAAGTTTCCTTCTCACTGGTCAAGACAAAGGCTCTACCATCATGTAACATGACAGAATTGAAAACACTATTGTAGTCCTTGTCTAGTTCCCATTTATTCAATAGACTTAACTTTAACTTCCCCATTTTCTCTCTCCTAATCCATCACCACTCGTTGATGGCAAATAGAATGGCTGATCTAATATTTCTTAGCAATTGATCTGAAAGTTCATCGTATACTTGACCCAGTCCCTTATCTTGTGCCAGCCATCCAGGTTCATCATTCCAGGAGCCCATTCCTCCAAAAACATCCGCTGAGCTTGCAGCTCTAAATATGCTTAGATGTTGCAGTGGAATTTGAGGTTCTGCCAGCCCTTTACCAGATTCTGGGTCTAGCAAACAGTTTCTAGCAGATTGAAAGACTTTGGCAAAGTTGTCACATTCAATTTTAATTGCTAAATCTTCTATACGAGTCAATATGTCCTTAAATTCTTCGATATTATTTTCATAGTGGGGAATGTCTTGAGAAAACCTTTCCCATTCATACTCGGTGTAGGTAACATCCCAGCCCCTACCTGCGGAAGCAGATTTCCAATTTGGTAGGAAATAACCTGCCTTCCCATCTTTATAAAAACAGAGAATTGAACTCTGTGTCGTATTGGAGAAACCTAAAATACCTCTGTCATTTACTGAGATAGGGCAAAATAATTTTAAGTCCTTCAAACCTTTTTCCTTAAGATTTTCAAACCAATCAGATACAGATAGTTCTATAACTTCCCCCTTTTCTGACGGCAAAATTTGAAAGCAAATCTTATTGATATATTGGTCAGGATGATACAAGATTGCCTGATCAGTTTTTAAAGCCTTCCTAGCTGCTGCCACGATACAGGCTATTTGGTACATTTGTCCATTCATATGATCTCATCCATTATCCCTTCAATCAGATTTGTAAGGCTTTCAGCCGCATAGATCACCTGGTCAGGATCATGGATGTAGCAAATAACCTGACCTTCCTGACCCTCCTGGTCTGGATCAAAATCCAGCATAAGATAACAAGAGTCACAATACTGAGCAAAAGGAAGCCATTTTTTATTAAAAAGATAAGGCTTAATTCTACTATCATGCATGTTTTCTAGGTCTTGACTAGAAAAATAGTCGGGAAATTCGGTTAACAGAGCATCTCTATTTTGAAAGTACTTTTTACAAGTCTCAATTTCCTGTAGACTCATGAGAGAAAAAGTCAAATCTCTCTGGTCAATTACACAAGGTAAAATAGAGAGGTATTTACTCCCATTTTTATAGCTATAAAGCTCTTTGAAGTCACTAGGTAGACGAATGCCAAATATTTCCTCAAAGGCTTGAAGCTCTTCCTCAGAAGCACCAGAAATGCCCTGATAATCTTCCAGATATCCTTCCTCTACAGGATCATCCAAATCCCAGTCTTCAAAACACTCACAAATATAAGTTTCTATTTTTTTAACTTGGTCAATTAGTTGCATCATTTCACCATGATTTCTTTATTTTATCTGTCTTCCAATGCTTTTTAACGCTTATAACTTGTTTTTTCTAGGAGAAGGGGTTCAGGATTTTGCTTAATCCAAGCAATAGCTAGCTGACACAGGCGGTCTAGGCGAGGCTCGTCATCAAAATCTTTCCCATGAACTTGAGCAATAAGCTCTTTAGTCTCTTCTAATTCTTGATCTGAAAGGGGGATTCCTAGAGACAAGTATTGAGGGAGAGCTTGAAGCATTTTTCTATAGTCCCTGTCCCAGTTGACCCCACCATTGCGATCCAGTTCATCTCGAACTCGACCTGGTATACGAATAACTTCTCCCTGAACAGTTTTGGCTGCTCCACTTGAAGGAATCAAGAAAGACCATAGTTCCTCATATTGCTCCTCCCAGCTACCTTCTTTTACGAGAATCGGAGAAACTCCATCGTGGGTTATTCGTTTGGCTACCGGCTTGACATCAAACAAAGCATAAAGTTTTTCTAGACCCTGATCTGCTCCCTCGATGTAGTCAGGATGGATACTTTCTCGATGAAATTCAAAATCCTTGCCGATTTGTTCAACTTTTTCCTTCATTTGAGACGTTTTCTTAGCACCAGCCTCTAGTAACATAGAGGCAATTTCAGCAGTTTGGGCAATATAGATTCCCCGGCAGACCATCAAGACTGAAGCTAGAGGAGTTCTACCCATATCATTTTTGGCATTAACATCTGCTCCTTTGTCAATCAGAAGTTTGACAGTCTTAGGATGGAAAAACTCAGCTGCTACATGTAGGGGTGTCTCACCATAGGTATTAGGTTTTCCAATGTCTGCCCCCAATTCAAGCAATAGTTTTACAGTATCTCTTCCCATGGTTGCCTGACGATACAAAGGAGTTGCTCCATAATAATCAGGGATATTGATATCTAGGCCCTTTTCTACCAGCCAGATAACCAATTCATCCGGGACTCCTCCCATATGCAGAGGTGTACATAAGCTAAATCTTCCATCATGAGCGGTTAATTCACAACGATCATAGACTGCTTTAAGGGCTTCAATATTTCCTTCATCCATTAAATCCTTAAACTCTTTTGGTAATGTAACTCTTTTCTTTGCCATCTTTAGTTCCTTTCTTCTGATTCAGCATCTAGGGCAAGCCAATGAAGTTTGTCAACCGTTTTCAAAGTCAGGACTTGTCCATCATAATCATTTTTCAACTCAAGACCGTTTTGCTCAATAGATATATGATTGTACCAGTGGTCTAGGCTGGCGTATTCCCCCGTATGAATGTTGATGAGCATGCTCGTTATGGGATTCCAAGTCCCTTTCTTAACTGTTTCTGCTAATAGGTAGTAAGCATCTAAAAATATGAGATTTCTCCCATAGATCCAAAAGGGCAGATCAAGCCCCAACAAAGGCAACTTGGCAGAAAAAATCTCATCACCGTGTGGTGGAACGGTTTCATAATGAAATTCTATCTCACTGCCATAATAGGCAATCAGGGCTCCCTGACATCCGATATTTTGAGGAATCCCTTCCTCAGCTACAATAAATTCCATGACCTGCTCCTTCTATTTTCAATCATAAAACCCGACCAGACTCTGCCAAAATATCAAACTGGACGCATGACCTATTCTAGTCATCAAGTGGATGAAGTCACTTTCACAACCCTTCCAAACTGCAGATTGGGCCGTTCCCATGGCTCTAACAAATGCTAGAAAATCTGGTGTCAGCCATATTTTTTCATCATAGTTCATCTCTGCATCAAGAGCATAGACCGCCCCAGATTGACAATCCAGCAAAATAGTGTAGGGATCTCCATTTGCAATGATGATCAAGCCTCTTTCTTGTAGAGTCGAATAATCGTGGTATTCCAAATTGCGATTGAGCAGCCAAGTAAGACTAGTGTCGTCCCCATATCCAAACTGGTAACTTAAAAAAACCGACCTGCCCCCAGTTATAGGCCAGAATATACTTCCTAAAAATCGGATCCAAATCTTGTATTTGCAGTTGTTTTTTCAAACGATCCAGTTCAGACACAGGCACTTCAGTATGGCTCAGGACAATTCCTTCTCTTATCTCAGGGTCAAGCCCTTGTATTGCTTCCTCAATAATGGAAATAATTTGGTCAATTGTCAATAATTCCATTGTCAACCTCCGGCTATACATAGGGCATTATCTAGGGTAAGCTAGCTGGTTTGGGACTTCATTTATCTAATGAACTTTCTTATCTCAATTATACTCCAAAACTATCAAATAGAGATAAACTACCAGTATTTTCAGGGATTATTTTTGATCAACAACTTCTCCTTATTAAAGCAAAAAGCCATTCCTCAAGGGAACAGCTTTCTCACTTATAATTAAAGATTCCCCCTGCCAACTTATCTGCTAACTTAGGAAAGAGGGTGTAAAACTTATGGGCTAGGTTCAACAAAACTGGGAGATTGAGTTCCCGTTTGTTTTTTCCTATACACTTAACAATCTTTTTAGCGACTGCATCTGGTTCTAAAAGAAAGCGGTCAACCGACTTGAGGTAGGTCCCATCTGGGTCTGCCTGGTCAAAAAAGGCAGTACGAATCGGTCCTGGATTAACCGTCGTTAGATAGACACCATAGGGCATGAGTTCGAGGCGCAGAGCGTTTGAAAATCCAATAGCTGCAAACTTGGTCGCTGAGTAAAGACTGGACTTGCTAGTCGCTATCAAACCTGCCATACTGACGATATTGATGATATGGCCTTTTCGGCTTTCTTTCATACGAGAAGCAATCAAACGTGATAGGTTCATCAGGGCAAAGGTATTGACCTCAAACATCTGGTGAATGTTTTGATTAGAAATCTGGTCGAAATCTTCAAAAATTCCATATCCAGCATTGTTAATCAAGACATCAATCTTGCCATAACGGAGATAGAGGTCAGCTACCAGAGCTTCTAGGGCTGTGTCATCAGTAATGTCGATTTCAATCCATTCCACATTAGGATGATTTCCATATAGTTGCGCTAGTTTTTCCTTGTTTCTACCTAGCAAGATCAGTTGGTCATTTGGCAAGAGTTTAACCATTTCTTGGGCTAAGCCACCGCTAGCTCCGGTAATGAGAATTGTAGACATATTTATCCTTTCTCAATCTTCTAAATTTCCACTTCTTCCAAGTCTTTGACCACATGAACATTTTCAAAAACAGTTGCTGCATCTTTCTTGAGCTGACTGATATCTTTTGAGAGGAAACGAGCACTGATATGATTGAGCAGGAGGCGTTTGGCACCTGCTTCTGCTGCTACTTGTGCTGCCTGCATATTGGTTGAGTGACCGTGATTGCGAGCAATTTTTTCATCTCCCTTGCCATAAGTCGACTCGTGAACCAAGACATCGGCGTTGACAGCTAGACGCACACTGGCATTGGTTTTTCGGGTGTCACCAAGAATGGTGATAATCTTACCCGGACGGGGAGCTGAGATATAGTCTGCTGCCTTGATTTCAGTCCCATCTTCGAGAACAACATCCTGACCGTTTTTGATTTTTCCAAAAAGCGGGCCAAATGGAACACCAGCGGCCTTAAGTTTTTCAGCATCCAAGGTACCTTCTAAGTCTTTTTGCATGACACGATAACCAACGCAGAAAATAGTGTGGTCCAACTCCTCTGCATACACAGTGAATTTATCGGTCTCAAGGATTTTCCCTAGAGAATCTTGGTCAAACTCATGAAAATGAATACGGTAAGGCAGGCGAGAACCTGACACACGTAGACTGGTTAAGACAAAAGACTTAATGCCTTGGGGACCATAGATTTCCAAATCTGTTTGCTCTTCATTAGCCTGAAAAGCACGGCTAGAGAGAAATCCTGGCAATCCAAAGATATGGTCTCCATGCAAGTGAGTGATAAATATTTTGCTGACCTTACGTGGTCGAATCGTGGTTTCCAGAATGCGATTTTGCGTTCCTTCTCCACAGTCAAAAAGCCAGACTTCGTTAATCTCGTCCAAGAGTCTCAGGGCGAGACTTGAAACATTGCGGGCTTTAGAGGGCTGACCAGCCCCCGTTCCTAAAAATTGAATATCCATTTGATACTTTCTAATTAATCAATATATAACATAGCTGTGCGATTTTCCGATCGGAAATAGCGCTTGCCAGAAAAAGTAACAGCTTCTTGTAATAAATCCTCTTGGCTATAACCTTTGAGACGTTTGCGACCATCAGCCAAGCTTTCCAAATCTGTCAAAGCTGTGAGACTTTTCACGCTAACAACTTCTTCATCTCCGGCATCCTTCATGTAAATCTTTCCAGACTCTTCAAAGACGAGTTGATGGGGGAAAATTTGCGCAATCTCAAAAAGTAAGTCATCCGAGATTTTCTCTTCATTTTCAGAGAAAATCCGCCCCAGGCCCTCACTCTCATAGCAAAATCCAAAAGATTTGCCAGATAAATTAAGACGAATAAAAGGCTTATTTTCAAAGGTGAAACTTGGCTCAGCATTGTAGAGGTTCAGTTCCTGACTGACTTCTGCAAAATAATCCGTCGCAGCTTCAGGACTCTTTTTCTGGTAGAGTTCAGCAAAGTAGGCATTGACGACACTCGGAGGAGGTGTGATGAGAGCCAACTGCTCTTGCTCTGTTTTGCCAGCTAGAAGTTGATCTAGATAGACCTTATCCAGACTTGTATAACCTCCATACTTTAGAGCCAACGTTTTAATATCAGTCATAAAATTCCTCTAACCTCCATTTATTTTTCTCGGAAATGTAGCCTGTAATCACTTCTCCATCATCTTGGTAGTCACGTTCTTCAAGAATCGCCACACTTTCTAGATCATGTATCTTGTAAGACTTAGAAAAAGGCACGCGCAGGGTAAAGACTTCAAAAATCTCCTTGATCTTCTCCAAAAACAATGCTTGCAAGTTCTCACGACTATCCTCAGACTTGGCAGAAATGAGGGCATACGGCGTTTGAGTAGGCGTGAAATTCTCCACCAAATCCGCTTTATTATAAAGGGTCAGGCGGGGAATATCCTCCATATCCAAGTCTTTCATGATGGACAGGACTGTTTTTTCATGCTCCTCGTGATAAGGATTGCTGGCATCGATGACATGAACTAGAAGGTCTACATGCTTGCTTTCCTCTAAGGTTGACTTGAAACTGGAAACCAATTCTGTTGGCAAATCCTGGATAAAGCCAACCGTATCAGTCAAGGTAACCTGAAGATTGCCCCCCAGATGGATACTCTTAGTTGTCGCATCCAGGGTCGCAAAGAGCTCGTCAGCCTCATACTGGGTCTTGCTGGTCAAGGTGTTCATGATGGTTGATTTCCCAGCATTGGTGTAGCCAATCAAACCAATCTTAAAGGTACTCGACTCCAGACGTTTTTCTCTAACTGTTGCCCGATTTTTCTCAACCACTTTGAGTTGGCGTTCGATATCTGTGATTTGATTGCGAACACTACGACGGTTCAGCTCCAGCTGGCTTTCACCAGGACCACGGGAACCAATTCCACCAGCCTGACGGCTGAGCATAATCCCCTGACCAACCAAGCGAGGCAAGAGATACTTGAGCTGAGCAAGATGAACTTGGAGCTTCCCTTCATGGCTTCGAGCCCGCATGGCAAAGATATCCAGAATCAACTGCATACGGTCAATAACTTTAACACCCAGAACTTCCTCTAAATTGACATTTTGCCGTGGTGTCAGACGGTTGTTGACAATGACAGTGGTAATTTCTTCTGCATCCACCATTCGCGCAATCTCTTCCAACTTACCAGAACCGACGAAAGTCTTGGAGTCATACTTTTCCCGTTTTTGCCTGTAGCTATCTACAACGACTGCCCCAGCTGTCTTAGCCAGACTAGCCAATTCTTCCATAGAGAGGTCAAAATTGTCCATGCCCTGCAATTCCACACCAATGAGTAGGACGCGTTCCTCTTTTTTCTCCGTTTCAATCATCTAAAAACTCCTCTATCTGGCTTAAAATGCGGTCCTGCACGCCAGGCTCTCCTATCTGATAAAAGGTGACCTGCATGCGATTACGGAACCAGGTCAGCTGACGCTTGGCAAAACGACGCGTCGCCCGCTTGAGACTATCGCTCGCTTCTTCAAGAGTTTGCTCCCCACGGAAATAAGGAAAGAGTTCCTTGTAGCCAATGCCTTTAGCAGCCTGCACATCCGGGTAATGATCAAAGAGCCACTTGGCCTCATCCAAAAGACCAGCCTCAAACATCAGATCCACTCGGTGGTTGATACGCTCATAAAGCTGACTGCGTTCATCATCCAAGCAGATAATCAATGGTTCATAAGGACTTTCCTGATTTTCCAAATCCTGACCAAAATGAGCAATTTCCAAGGCGCGCATAGCACGACGACGGTTAAACTGGGGAATTTCAAGGCCTACTTGCTCCACAAGATGGGCTAATTCATCATTTGTAAAAGCATCCAAACTAGCTCGATAGGCTAAAATATCCTCATGAGGTGTTTCCCCACCTAGATGATAGCCTTCAAGCAAGCTCTGGATATAAAGCCCTGTACCACCCGCGATAATCGCTAGCTTACCACGGCTTTGAATATCCTCAATAGCCTTCTTAGCTTCTGAAACAAAATCAAAAGCCGAGTAAGACTCGGTCACCTCTCTGACATCAATCAAATGATGAGGAACAGCAGCTTGCTCCTCTGGGCTAGCCTTGGCCGTCCCAATATCCAACCCTCTGTATACTTGCTGACTGTCGCCACTGACCACCTCTCCACCAAAGCGCTTGGCCACTTCAATAGCAAGGGCTGTCTTCCCAACAGCAGTCGGTCCAACAATCACAATTATTTTTGTTTTCATCTTTTTTCCTTGAAAAATTCCCATTTTTTCGTTACTATTATTATATCACAAAAAGGTCAGTCAGAAAAATGCTACCTCTTGAGGAGCCTGGCTGATCGGGAAGATAAAGGAGGAAGACTCATGGCTAAAGGATTCGCTAAAGGTCTTGTAACAGGTGTCGCAGGAACTGTCGCTGCCGTTGCAGGTGCAGTATACGCAATTAAAAAGAAAGTGATTGAGCCAGAAGAGCAAAAAGCAGCTTTCATCGAAGAAAACCGCAAAAAAGCAGCTCGCCGCCGCGTATCACATTAAGCAACAAAAGAAGTTGAGAACTCTCAACTTCTTTTTATTTTCTTTTATACTCAATGAAAATCAAAGAGCAAACTAGAAATCTAGCCGCAGGTTGCTCAAAGCACTGCTTTGAGGTT
>NZ_JATS01000012.1:0-109429 GCF_000526095.1 Streptococcus sp. CM6
ATTGCTCCCTTCTCATGATTTTATATAGTTCTCTGGAGAACTAATTTAGTTTTCATGAGAACTATTTTACCACTTACAGAGAATATGTCAAGAAAAAAGTTTCCTAGAGAACTATTTTCTGATAAAAAATCCCAAGTGAGCTTCTCACTTAGGATTATGTTTTCTAGATTAAATGTCTATCTTGCAAGTTTTAGTTTTGCTTCAAAATCATTGATCACCTTTTGCAGATTGAGCCTGCCTCTGTAGATGCCATAACCAAACAAGAGCATGGCTAAGACACCCAGAAGGGCTAGGACAATTCCTGCAATCAGTGCTAATAGATTAGTCTCATGAAAGAAGTAAATCAGAACAAGACCGATACTGGCAATGACAAAGAAGAGACTAAACCAGCGTCCTAGATTTTCAATCATATGCTTCTGGTAGTGAATTTCTGTTTCATAACCTTGAATCAATTCTTGTTCTGTCATGATTTTCTCCATTCTTTATTTTAGTCAAACAAATTGATACTAGACTAGCAGCATATCGGACTTACTGCCAGTCTGAAACTTGAGTAGGAATTAGTATTTCAGTTGAGGATCAAAGATGCCCAGTGCTACACCAATCAAAGCAATGACAACCAAGAGGAGCATAACAAGGTTTGGTGATACTTTTTTCTTGGCCATCAGCCACCAGCAAAGGGTGATAAAGCCAGCTGTTAAGAGACCTGGATAAACACCGTCAATCTTTTCTTGTAGCTTCAAGAAGGCTTCGCCATCCGCATTTTTCAGCTCAAATGAAGTCGTTACAGATACCCAAGTTGCAGCAACTGCCCCGATAACCATACCACCAATGACACTGATTGCCTTACGAAGGGCCTGTCCTTTAGGTCCTACAAGGAATTCTACCGCCTTGTCCCCTAATTCATAGCCTTTGAAGTAGGCAAAGCGCATCCCGCCATAGATGAGAACATTCCAAACAAGGATATAGAAGAGAGCCCCGATAGGATTTCCACCTTTCGAGAGGCCAAGGGCAATCCCCAGCAGAACTGGAATTAAAGTTCCGACAACCAAAGAGTCACCGATACCTGCGATAGGCCCCATGAGACCAGCACGCATACCATTAATAGTTTCTCCATCAACTGCATCACCATTGGCACGCGCTTCTTCCAAACCAGCTGTAATCCCCACTACCAAAGCTCCGAGCTGAGGTTCTGTGTTGAAGAAAGCTGTATAGGTCTGCATAGCTTCTTTCTGCTCTGCTTTGTCTTTGTAGAGTTCTTCCACAATTGGTAGCATAGAGGTCAAGTAACCAAAAGTCTGCATGTGCTCTTGGGAGAAGCAAGTCAAATGACCATAGTACCAATGGTGGAATGATTTCGCTAAAGTCTTTTTAGTTATTTTCTTTCTTTCAGCCATCTTAGATATCCTCCTCATCGTCATCAAAGTCAGCCCCACCAGCCGGCGCGGTCACACGAGCTGATTTGATTACTTCCAATTCATAGTAAATTACTGCAAAAATCAATGAAACAACTGCACTGGCAACCAAATTAAGACCAAGTGACTTAGCCAAGGTGAAGCCCACAAAGAATGGGATAAAGTCAGCAGCCTTGGTAACGATTTGTTTCAAGAGAATGGCAATACCTACACATGGGAGAAGAGCTCCGACTGTAAAGAGGGATTTCATGATGAAGCCATCCATTGGCAGGTGAGTCTTCATCAGCTCAACCATATCGGGGCCAAACTTAGTGATAAGCATTGTTGGAAGGAAAGAGAAGACAAAGTGGGAAATCCAAGGATAAACCCAGTCAACAGCGTAAAGCTTTTTAAATTCGCCTTTTTCAACGGCTTCCCAACCAATGTGCTGCCATATCAGGTTTGTAGTGGCTGTTCCATAGAAGAGAACTGTACCGATAGTACCAACTGCTGCTCCGATTGGTGCAGCTGCTGCAGCGATAGCAGATTCAGACGTGATTCCTTTAGAATGAACAAATAAGATTGCGAGAGGAATCCCAATGTAAGAAATCGCCCGCACATCAGCAGAAACTGTACCACCTGGTGTTACTAGAGCGATGTAGAGAACCTGAAGGGCTACCCCAACCATAATCCCTGTTTGTAAGTCTCCGAGAATCAGCCCGCTAATCAAGCCCCCGACCAGAGGACGTCCCAAAGTGTAGTTACCAATACTAGAACCACCCATACCAGGCATAGAAGCTAAACTAGCGAAAAGACCCAGTAAAGCGGCTTGCAGCCAAGAAATTGTCATAATAGACTCTCCTTTTTATTATTATAATTAAAAACCAAATTTAGACTTGAAATCGCTCCAATAACCGATGGAAACATCTGGTAGAAGCTGGAATTTGACTTTGTAGCCTGCTTTTTCGATCGCCTCAATCGCTTCTGCCTCTTCCTGGGTAATGGACTGGTTATTCCCCAGCTTAATAGCTCCAGGACGGTCATTAGCAGGGCCAATGATGATTTCCTTAACATCACCAGGTACAAAGCCTTGGTCCACTAGGATTTCTTTCATGTCCACAGGATTTTTCGTAATGAGGAAATAGCGGCTGTCTGACTCTATGACCTTGCCTGATTTTTCCTTGAAAGCTTCCTTGGTCCAAACAAAAGTCTTCTTGTCAGAAGCTCCCTTGTAGGCCTGAATCAAAACCTTGTTTCCTGCTGCAGCATTATTTACTGCAATCAAGCCATCACAAGGGTATTCCTTGGCCCAGCGAGTGACTGTTTGACCGTGGATCATGCGGTCGTCAATCCGTACAAATGATACTGTCATCTTTAAAATCTCCTTTTATCTTTTAGAATGTATGGCGGAAGTACTAAATGTCGTCTTCATCTTCGTCAGCTGCATCACTTACGACTTCAAATTCCTGCAAAGCAGCTGTAGCCTCGGAAAGGATAGCCTGAGCTAGCTCTTTTCCGTCTAATATGTCTTTCATAACCAAACCAGTCAATCCCATGGTCAGGTTCAAACCACCCAAGATAACTGCTGAGTCGAGCTTACACATGTCAGCTAAGACACTAGCTGCTGTCGTCAGAGGACTGCCTCCTACAATATCAGCCAGAACTAAGACACTGTCATCAGCGCTTAAGCCAGCCAAGGCCTGAGTAAAATTAACTGCAAAATCATCAACTGACTCGCCTTCCTGAAGACCAACCGCAATGACCTGATCCGTCTTGTCTCCGGCAAACATCTTTAAGGAACTCTGCACGCCTGCAGCCAGTCCCCCATGGCTGACCAGTACAAGGTATTTCATCTTTCCTGCCTCCTTTTTCCTTCTAGCTCTTAGCCAAGTAAGGCTTTAAATGATGAAGGATTTATTGATGATTTTATTTTACAAATTTTGAAACCGATTTCATATTGTCAAATGTCATTTTGCCCAGATGACATTTGTTAGGAAAAATATGACATTTGTCATATTGGTCTAGGCAGCTGTGCTTTTTTCTGACTTAATTAGAAATAAAAAAGAAAGCAGATTATTTTCCGCTTTCTATTTCTCTTTGAATGCTCGGCAAGGCACTGTCAATCTCTTGATTCTGCATAGCATTTTGAATCAGATAGTCCATCCTGTCCATGGTATGACGGTCTACTTCAAGACTGATGTCAATGATGGAGCGATTCATCATGTGGTCTAACCTCTCAGAAGTCAAGGAATCCAGGCCAAAATCATCTGCCTGTAAGATTTCTCTGGCCTGTTGACTTTTCACCATAGATGGTAAGACTGAGGTCCCCTGCGATTTTTCAAACAAAGCCTGCTGGCTTTCTTTATCCTGTGACAGCAAGAGCATAAATTCCCAAGCCAGCTTCTCTTGCTTGGTATTGGAAGACATGGCAAAAAGCGAGGTCTTGACCTGTGTTCCCATCACCTGACTATTGGCTGTCGGCATCGGGATACAGGTCCAAGAAAAGCTGGAATATTTGGCAACATGGTAAGGGTAAGGCTTGTAGGTCCGATACTGGGCCAGACTCATAGGATAGAAGGCCACCCGTCCCTCATCAAAGTCATTAGAAGTCACCTTATAGTGTTGGCTGAGCATATCTAGCTTGCTCATAAAGGTCAAGGCTTGGTGCATCTCTGCGCTGTCTACATTGATACCGGATTTATCGATAAGATGGCCGCCGTAAGCTACCAGAGCCTGCTGCCAAGTGTAATCTGTTATACCGTACTGATCCACCACACCATCGCCATTGGTATCCTTGGTTACTTTCTTGCAAATCTCATAGAAATCCACCAGGGTCCAGCCCGACTCAGGAATGCTAATTCCTTCTTTTTCAAGCAGGTCTTTATTGACACACATCATAATAGGATTGCTCTCAACTGGAAGGGCATAGCTGACTCCCTGATATTGCCCAGCCTCATAAGCCACTGGATAAAAAGCCTTTCGCTCATCATCCGTTAGGAGGGTATCCAAGGATTTAAGCGCGCCAGTCGAAGCCAACATACTAAAGTCGTTTTCTGGTACCATAAAGAGATCTGGCTGCTTGCCTTTCAAGACTTCCTCTGCCAGCCAGTCAGCATAATCATCCTTGGGAATACCGCTTTCGTAGACGACCTTGACATGAGGATGCGTCTTTTCAAATTTTTTAATCAGGCTGTCCAAGACCTTGTTTTCGCGGCTGTTAGGCACATCCCAGCTAGAGCCAGCATAGATCCCGATACGCAGGACTTTTTCCTGAGCTGAATCCCAAAATACAAAAGCCAGAGCAACAGATATAATCAAGACAACCAGCAGGGACAAATTTCTCAATCTCCACTTCATTTGTCGCTTTCCTTACTAAAATCTCTCTGGGTGACTCCAGTCTGTACGGCCCAGATAGCCAGTTGGGTCCGGTCACGCAGGTTGAGCTTGGCTAGGATACCCGACAGATAATTACGGACTGTCCCTTCTGATAGAAAGAGTTTGGCTGCAATTTCCTTATTCGAAATCCCAAAGCCAATCTGCTGGATAATCTTCCACTCCGTCCGGTTCATGTCCTCCACATTTTCCTCTGTCACTGTGATGGCAAAGTTGGACTGGGCCATCTGTGAAAAGATTTTGAAGACCTTGGTGGCAATATTGGGATTGATCATAGCTCCGCCTCGATAGACTGTTTGAATAGCTTCATGAAGCTCTTCTGTCGAAACCCCTTTAAGAATATAACCAGAAGCACCGTATTTGAGAGCTGAGAAGATAAATTCATCATCGTCAAAGGTCGTTAGGATGATAATCTTGACATCTGGATACTGCTCCTTGACAGCCTTGGTACAGAGAACACCGTCCATGACTGGCATGCGAATATCCATCAAAATCACATCTGGGCGCACCCGATGAAGCTTTTCCATCACTTCCTTGCCGTCTCCGACCGTCCCGACTACCTCAATATCTGCGTGGGCAGACAGAATGATTTGCAGAGACTCGCGAATCAAGGCCTGATCGTCTGCTATTAAAACCTTAATCATGTCTTCCTCCTATTTTTGGAATTTCGATATGCGTGTAGAAACCGTCCTGATTTTCAAAGCGGACGCTTCCGCCAATAATCATTAGGCGCTCCTGCATCTGCTTGAGGCCATAGCCATAGTGGAGTTCATCAAAGCCAACACCATCATCCTGAATGGTCATTACATAAGCTTCTTCTTCCTCTAGTAGCTCAATCCAGATAGTCTTGGCATGCCCATGGCGGACAGAGTTGGTAATCGACTCCTGGATCACTCGGAAGACAATGTCTTCCTTGGCAATATCCAAGTCAATATTATCCCATTTGTAGAGGAGATGAATCTCCAAGTTGGAGATGGCTTCATACTCACGGGTAATCTTAATCAGAGCTTCCTTCAAAGTGTTATTTTCCAGAGCTCCCGGGCGCATCTTATTGAGCGAGCCTCGGACGTCACGGATACCATCTCGAACGACGACTGAGACATTATTAAGCTGCTCCTTAGCCCGATTGGTATCAATATCAACCAATACCTTGACCGCATCAATACCCGCTGAAATTCCTGTCAGGGCATGGCCCAATGTATCGTGAATCTCTCTGGCAATCCGCTTCCGCTCTCGATCTTCTGCTATTTTCTCAGACAAAGCCAGGTAAGAGTTCAGCTCGCGATTGGCTTGAAAAGCCATGCGAAGCTCTTCCTCAATACGATGGCGCTCCGTAATAGCCGACAAGATATAGAATAGCAAGGAAATCATAAAAACGACAATATTAAGCGAGTAGAGAAAGTTCTTGCCAAATAAGAGCAGAAAGCGTACAGACTCAGGATAAAAACGAATATAGGTATCCAAAGACGGCAGATTGATAAAGAGCGACATGAGGTTATAGTTGGACAAGAGCAGCATGCCAAAGCTCAAAATAATGAAAGAAAACCAGTACTTTTTGTCCTTGGAAGCATTGAACTCCTTAGAGCCATAGAAAATATCCGCAAACACCAAGAGAATCAAGCCATTGTAGGACGAGTGCAAGACGGAAAAGATGACCAGCATGAGCAGGATTTCAATAATGGTCACCTTGTCATAGACGGACAGCTGATTGGGGTGACGCTCCCGATAGTACATGACTAAAAGCAGACAGGCATACAGACTAATAGATACCCAGAAGATTAGGCTAGGAGAGCCCGGAATGGCATCCAAACGCTCCAAAAGCGAGTGACTGAAGCCCTTAGCCGCTACATAGTTGGTCGCAAAGAGATAGATGGATGCATTATAGACAATGGCAAGCAGATTGATGACCATTAGGGCTATTTTGCTGTAAAAGATACTTTTTTGAGGTCTCATTATTGCCACCCTGTAACTGTGTATTGACTGATATTATCTCTATTAACCAGATGAACAGGAATCAGGTATTGGCTGTCGTAGGATTTCCCCTCCTGCATCAGCTCAATTACTTGCGCCACCTTGCGTCCCATCTGAATGGGCGATTGAGCCACGGTTCCCTCTATATCACTAGTCGTAGTCAAAAAGTTTTTGATATCAGGCGATCCATCCACGCCGTAGATGGAGATTTTCTTATCAAGACCTTGATTTTTAATAGCTGCTAAGGCGCCGATAGCTGCCCGATCATTGAGCGCCATGACTACATTAAAGTCCAAACCTTCGTCTAAGGCACTTTTTACTTGCGGCATGCTTTCCTCTGTCTGACCCAATGTTTCTTTCTGGGAAATAATCTTGTAGCTAGGCTGTTTTTCAATCGTATCAATAAATCCCTGAATCCGGTCCATGGCAGAGACGGCATTGCGGTGCTCTAGAAGGAGAATATTAGCAGAAGGCAAGCGCTTCATCATGTCCTGGGCAATCAGGACGCCTGCTTGGTAGTTATCCGACACAATAGTCGTATCCACTTTTACATCCTGACTGATAGGCGCATCCACTACGATGATTTTAATCCCAGATTTCTTGGCCTTTTGAAGAGAGGAAATAATGCTTGGACTATTGCTTTTTACCGGATTGATAACAATGACATCAACCTTTTCTCGGACAAAAAAGTCAATCTGCTGGCTCTGCTTGCCCTCATCCAACTCAGGATCCCGCACGTAAAGCCGGCTGCCCTGCTGGTTGGTTTTCTTCTCCAGCTCCGCATTTAATGTCTTATAAAAATCATTATTCATGGTCATGTAGGTTGCCCCAATCTTGACCTGCTTCTCACCTGGCATAACGCCCTTGAAATAAACAAAAAACAAAGCAAAAATAAGCAGAATGAAAAGCGGCCAGAGAGCCTTCTTCTGATAATGCTGAACCCGTTTTTTGACATTAGCTGCTACCATTTCCCCCCCTATGCCGTAAGCGCCTTTATGAAACATATAGGATTATTATATTACAAAACCGCCAAAAAGCAAAATCTTTCCAAAATGACTATCATAAAAAAAGCGAGACAGAATCTAAAAATTCATTGATTTTTGATTCTTGGTCCCACCTCGGCAATCATAATTAAACTTTTAAAAGCTTGAGAGAAATAGAATTCAGTCAAACAGATCTTGCATCTTACAAAACTGAATGCTGATTTTTTAGAGCTAGGTCATTTCCCACTCTTTGCTTCTTGCTTAAAAGGGAAGTTCCTCTTCTTCCAACACTAAATCTGCCAAATCACCTCCGCTGTCATTTTCACGCAGAGCACGCTGGGCGCGACTTCCAGGAGATGGAAGCTATGACAGAGCACCTCTGTCACATAATGAGTCGCCCCTCCTTCTCGTAGCGACGAGTCCGCAACTCACCATTCAGGGAAATCAAGCTGCCCTTACTTGTATAGCTGGCTAAAGTCTCAGCTAGGCGTCCCAGACAACCACATTTACAAAATCCGCTTCACGCTAACCGCTCTGAGATTGGTGGTACGAGTTAAAAGACTGGGAATAGAGAATTTCTTAATCTCTGTCTGCGAGTAGTCTAAAACTCGGTTAAAAATATCACTTCTTAGCCTACTAGTATAAGAAGCAGCCACTCTGGACGTAAAAAATCCAACTGCAACTGCGGACAAGAAGGCCAGAAAAGACATTCCCACCATCATACCTACTGGTTGCCATAACTCATCTAAATTAGTTTCTTTAATTCCCAACAAATTCGTGATTTTCGAGATATAGGTCGGTACTTCCAACTCCAGATAAACCGAAAAGCAGGTGAAGAGAATGGCTAGTAGGATCATCCCCCACTCTTTTCCTGTAATACGTTTAGCAAGTTTCTTCATTCTCTCCTCCTATTCTTTCTACATTAGCCTGTAGTTGTCCGAGAACTTCTTCAAAAACGGCTAGCTTTTCCTTTGAAATTCCTTCCAGTAGACCACTGGCAATCCGATCAAAAAGCGCCTTAACTTCTTGCATCTGAGATCGTGATTTATCGGTCAAACGAACAAGTTTTGCTCGTTTATCACTTGGATTGGCCTCTAACTCGACCAGACCATTTTGGACCATACGCTTGACCAAGTTGCTAGCAACTGACTTGGTGATATTGAGTTCTGTCTCAATATCCTTGATAAGCGTTAATTCTTGATCATGCTCACGACGATCTAAAAACTGCAGGACCTGTCCTTGCGGTCCCCCCATAAATTCAATACCGCAACGTTTGGCTTCTTTCTGCAACATCAGGTGGATCTGATACCCAAAACGTTTAAAAATCAACAACGATTTGTCCATGATTGCTCCCTTCTCATGATTTTATATAGTTCTCTGGAGAACTAATTTAGTTTCCGTGAGAACTATTTTATCACTTTCGGAGGAGATGTCAAGAAAAAAGTTTCCTAGAGAACTATTCTAGTCTAAATTGACATTGGAGAATATTTTCTCTATAATAAGCACTAGCTACCATGGATAGGAATCCATTCACTCGATGAAGGGAGAAGACTTTCAAATGAAACCAGAAGAACAAAAAGTTTTAGGGATTTTAGCAACCATTTTTGGATCCATCGCACTTTTAGGATCTTGGATCCTGTTTATTAATTATCTATCGTTTTTCATCGCTATTGTCGCTTTGATATTAGGTATTATCGGACTTATTGCCAATCTCAAAAAACGGAAAACAATGGCCATTATCGGAACATCCTTGTCAATTGCTTCTATTATACTCTTCCTTACGACCCAAATGTTGTATGCTAATGTCTACAAAGAGTTTGTCAGAGAGTTTAACCGTTCCTATAGAGAAGCCAGTTCCTCAATGGAACGCGACTTGACAGATGATACCATTGATTCACTCCCTGAAGAGGAGGAAGAGGATTCCTTCACTTGGACCCAAAAAGAGTTCGACGCCTTAATCGAAGGTGACCTTGACAACAAAGGAAAAGGTGGTACCAACTACAAGGATATTATCAAAAAGCATGGACTACCAGATTCCGAGTTTGATTCAATCATTGAGGGCTACGACACCAAGAAAATTACCTATATTGGCATTGATGATAAAATCAAGACCGTTACTCTGACCTTTGTAAAACAGGATGATGGTCAACTCTTACTAGTTCATAAAATAGCTGTAGGCCTAGGAGAAAGACAGCAGCAAAGAGATTCTGGAATCAGAGTCTAATCTCAAATATAAAAAGCGAACAGCTAGCAAGTCTGTTCGCTTTTTTATTAGAATCCATCGACATTTGTGTAGATCTTTTGGACGTCCTCATCATCTTCAAGAACGCTGTAAAGTTTTTCAAAGGTTTCAAGGTCTTCACCTGACAACTCAACTTCTGACTGAGGAATCATTTCCAGTTCAGTAACTTGGAATTCTTCGATACCAGACTCACGAAGGGCAACGATAGCCTTATGAAGGTCTGTTGGAGCTGTGTAAACAGTGATTGTTCCTTCTTCCGCTTCTACATCATCCACATCAATATCTGCTTCAAGCAACAATTCAAAGATAGCATCCGCATCATCACCAGCAAATACGATAACACCCTTGTTGTCAAAGAGGTAAGAAACAGAACCTGAAGCACCCATGTTTCCGCCATTTTTACCAAAAGCAGCACGAACGTTCGCAGCTGTACGGTTGACGTTTGAAGTCAAGGTATCCACAATCAGCATAGAACCATTTGGTCCAAATCCTTCGTAACGTCCTTCTGTAAAGGTTTCGTCTGTGTTTCCTTTTGCCTTATCGATAGCCTTATCAATAACGTGTTTCGGCACTTGCGCTTGTTTGGCACGATCGATAACGAATTTCAAAGCAGTGTTTGATTCTGGATCTGGTTCCCCTTTTTTAGCTGCTACATAGATTTCTACACCAAATTTTGCATATACTTTAGAGTTAGCTCCATCTTTAGCCGTTTTCTTGGCTACGATATTGGCCCATTTACGTCCCATTAGGAATCTCCTTTTTCACATTTTAATCTTTCTTATTATAACACAAGTCTTTTCGATTTTCACTAGAGGAAATGGATTTTCTTTTGCAAAGCAAGCTAGGCTTTCCCTCCGACTGCCACGATTTTCTTGCCTTCTTTTATCCAAGGATGTCGGGAAAGGGAGAAGTAAAGTTGGACAGTCATCACAACCCAGAGTAGCGGTTCACAGAGAATAACACCTGTATAGCCTGTCCAAGGAATAATCCAAGCTACGAAAATAATTTTCCCAAACAATTCTATAAAGCTAGATATAAGTGGCAAAAGTTTTTGGCCTAGTCCCTGCAAGCTATTTCTATAAATCAATAAAAGACTTAAAAATGGATAAAATACAGAACTGATACGTAAGTACAAGGTCCCGTTTTCTACCAAATAGCTGTCTGTCGAACTCGCCAAGAAAGAGACTAGGCTAGGACTGGCAAAAAATAGGAAAATACAGGCAAAGGCTGCCCAAGACATACTCAAATAGCTCCCTAAACGAAGACCTTGGACAATACGTTCGGGACGTTTTGCACCAAAGTTTTGAGAGATAAAAGTCGTCATTGATGCTGAAATAGCTGTCATTGGCAGCAAGGCAAAGGCCATGATTCGCCGTGCTGCCGTTTGAGCACTGATAATGACTGCACCAAAACTATTGACAGAGGATTGTAAAATGACACTCCCGATAGAGACGATCGACCCCATCAGACCCATGGCTAGTCCCTGCTCCAAGAGATCCACATAGAGAGCCTTATTCCATTTAAAATGTTTGAGACCCGGAAGAAGCTCTGGAACACTCTTACGAATATAAAAATAACAGAGGATTGCTGACAAACCCTGCGAGATAATGGTTGCAAGACCCGCAGACTGAACTCCCAGATGCAGTTGCGTAATAAAATACAAATCCAAGATCACATTAACGATAGCTGAAAAGATAAGAAAAGCAAGAGCCGCAAGGCTATCGCCAATCGAGCGCAGTAAGCCTGCAAAAAGATTGTAGGCGAAGCTGACGCCTACACAGGTAACAATCATGGAGATATACTCGTAGGATTGAGGAAGGATTTCTACAGGTGTCTCTAAATATTGCAAGAGTGGATACAGGCCGAAGAAGCCCATCAGCATGACAAGAGCACTCAGGATGGCACCCAGAAGCCAAGTTGCCGCAACAGCCTCTTTAATCTTAGCAAAATTACGAGCCCCATAATAGCGAGCAATGACAATCCCCATGCCATTGCCAACACCAAGCGTAAAGCCTATAATCAAGTCAAAAACGGCCGTTGTCGCTCCTACTGCTGCTAGGGATTCTTGTCCAAGGAACCGCCCTACAATCAAGACGTCAGCTGTATTATACAGTTGTTGGAAGATATTGGACAACAGAATTGGAAGGGCAAAACTCAAAAGCGAGGGGAGAATGGAGCCATGAATCAGGTCCACTGTTCGTTTTTTATTCATAAAGATATTATATCAGCTTTCCAGAGGACCGACAAGATTCTTTAACGAATCCTGAAATCAATTGCTTACAGAGAGACAATTTGCTATAATCAAGGAAAGGAGGTCATTTATGAGTTTGACCAGTCAATTAATAACCGATGTGTTCCCAGATCTTGATAAAGTTGAAAAGCTAAATAACGAAGCTTTCCCCGAGGAAGAACGGGTCCCTCTTTCTGAGTTTTTGCGCTATCAGGACCGAGATGACGCCCACTTTTTTGCTTTTTATAACGAAGAAGAATTTGTTGGCTTTGCTTTTGCCATCTCCAACCAAAAGGCTTTCTATATTAGCTTTTTTGCCATCATGCCTCACTTAAGAAGTCACGGGTATGGGAAGGAAATTATCGACAAACTAACTGATTTTTATCAGCGGACCATGTTGCTTGAAGTGGAGCGATTGGATGAAGAATGCGATAACTTGGAACAAAGAAAAGCTCGTATGAGCTTCTATCAACAAAATGGCTTTAAAACAGCTAACGCTTTTCTAGAGTATGATGGCTTGAGTTTTGAAATTCTCTACCGCGGTGACCATTTCGACGAGGAAGCCTATCGCGACATCTTCCAAAAATTACAAGATGAACATTATTTTGACTTTCACATCAAATACAGGCGCTTTAGTGATCATTAGTTGTTTCAAGGAAGAGAAATCTAGAGAGTTTTCTCACGATAAAAACGCATAATACCAAGGTTCTGAATACCTGATATTATGCGTTTTTATGATTTTGAAAACTTTCCCTAGTTTTATCTTTAATCTTCAATTTCGATTTCAAGTCCATCACCTAGGTCAAGCGTCACTTCTTGGTTAGGTGCCAAATCTTCAGCGACAGAAGTAGGAGTGGATCCCTCTTCATCTTCAATCAAACCATATTGAACACGAACCTGATGGTCAATCTCATCAAAAATCTCTGGGTGATCTGCCAAGTATTTCTTAGCATTCTCCGATCCTTGCCCGATTTTTTCACCCTTGTAAGAGTACCATGCTCCTGCTTTTTGGATGATATCGAGATCACTTGCGATCTTCAAGAGTTCACCAGTCTTAGAAATCCCTTCTCCGTACATGATTTCAACGAAGGCTTCCTTAAATGGTGGAGCCACCTTGTTTTTCACGACCTTGATCTTGGTTTCTTTACCGACATTGGTATCTTTTTGGTCACCAGTTCCTTTGATTTGTGTGCTTCCACGAACATCCAAACGGACTGAAGCGTAGAATTTCAGAGCACGTCCACCAGGTGTTGTTTCTGGATTTCCAAACATAACCCCAACTTTTTCACGCAACTGGTTGATAAAGATGGCAATTGTTTTGGTTTTATTGATAGAAGCACCAAGTTTACGCATGGCCTGGCTCATCATACGAGCCTGCAAACCAACGTGGCTATCTCCAATATCACCATCAATTTCTGCACGAGGTACAAGGGCCGCAACTGAGTCGATAACGACAAGGTCAACTGCACCTGAGTCAATCAATTTTCCAGCAATTTCAAGACCTTGCTCTCCTGAGTCTGGTTGTGACAAGAGCAATTCGTCAATGTTCACACCAAGGGCTGCAGCATAGGCTGGGTCAAGAGCATGTTCCGCATCGATAAAGGCTGCAATACCACCTTCTTTCTGTGCTTGCGCGACAGCATGAAGGGCAACCGTTGTCTTACCAGAAGACTCTGGTCCATAGATTTCGATGATGCGTCCCTTAGGATAACCACCTGAACCAAGAGCAATGTCAAGAGCCAAGGACCCTGAACTCATGACTTGCACTTTTTGCTCCGCGCGCTCACCCAAACGCATGATTGATCCCTTACCAAAGTCTTTCTCAATCAATTTAAGAGCATCGTTCAAGGCTTTTTCACGATCCGCTCCAAACTTTTTTGAAATTTCATCTAATTTTTTTGGTTTTTTCGCCATTCTGTTCTCCTATATTCTACTGGTCCTTAGACCTATCTACTATTATATCAAAATTTAGTCACTTAATAAAGCCTTACGAGCTAGGTTAAAGGCATGCATAACCGCGATGTGACGTACATCTGCTCGACTCCGTCCTGCGATATTAGCCTTGATCACCTCTGTCCCTTTTGCATGTGCCAGTCCAATAAAAACTGTGCCGGCGGGATGCCCCTCTAGGCTATCTGGCCCAGCTACACCTGTCAGACTGACTCCATAATCAGACTGAGTCTTGAGCCGTGCCTGCTCTGCCATTTTTCGAGCCGTAAACTCAGAAACGACCCCGTGTTCTTTTAGCTCTTGCTCGGAAATATCCAACATCTTGGACTTTTCTTCTAGGCTGTAGGTGACAAACCCTCCATTAAAGATAGCTGAAACACCTGAAAAGTCTGCTAAAGTAGCCTGAAAGAGACCTGCCGTCAAGCTTTCTGCCGCAGTAATGCTTTTCTGTCTCTTCTTTAGCTCTTCTACAACGACACTTGCGAGGCTGGTTTCTTCCCCATATCCATAACAGATGTCGCGCAGAGAAATTCCCTCAAAAGTCTGGCGATCCAAGATTTGATTTTCTAAGATATCTAGTACTTGATCAGCCTTTTCTTGACTAACTGCTTTTGTAGACAGGCGCAAAGTCACTTCTCCCGTCTTGGCATAAGGAGCCAAGGTCGGATCCGTTTGCTGGTCAATCAAGTCCGCCAAAATGGTCACCAACTGACTCTCACCAATTCCAAAGAAACGAAGCACTCGGGAATATAGTTTGGTGCCTGTCATCAGCTTGGGTAAGAGTTGATTTAAGACCATGGGTTTCAACTCACTTGGCGGTCCTGGAAGGACTACGTAGGTCACTCCATCCACTTCCGACACTCCTCCTACTGCTAAACCTGTCTCATTTGACAGCGGAGTTGCCCCTTCTACAATTTGGGCTTGGCGCTCATTATTCGGTGTCCGAGCATAGTCAGGTCTATGAGCAAAGAAAATATCCAGTTTCTCTTGTGCTTGAGGGTCAAACACTAGATCTTTTCCTAAAAATTTTGCCAGAGTTTGTTTGGTCAAATCATCCTCAGTTGGTCCCAAGCCCCCTGTCAAAATCACAAGATTACTACGTTGACTCGCAATCTCAAGCAAGGACAAAAGACGAGCTTCATTGTCTCCGACAGCTGTTTGGAAGTAGACATCTACCCCGATTTCTGCTAGCTTCTCTGATAAAAATTGAGCATTGGTATTGACGATCTGCCCTGTTAAAATTTCTGTTCCAACAGCAATAATTTCTGCTTTCATGTTTCCTCCTACTTATCTATTCGAATTCTTTTTGAAAAAATCGCAGGAAATTTCCCACGATTTGATTCTTTGTTTTATTCTACCTCTTCGTTTGAAATACTAGTACTGGTTGAAGGCGCTGTCCGGCCAAAGGCTGTTTCGTACAGTACCGCATTGGTTTCCAATTCTGTCACTGGCTCTTTACCTAGTGAACTACGCAAGAGATTTTGCATTTCGAGCATATGTTCTGAAGTGACGATTTGATAAGAAATCCCTTGTAGCTCAGCATCTTCCCCACGCAATTGATGCGTTTCGATATTCTTAAAGGAATCTTGATAGCCGAGCAATTGTGGAATGCTCTTAGCTGATAAATCCACATTGGTCTGCATGTTGTCACTCAAAGCTTTGAGAATGCCTTGATAATGACTCACACTGTTCAGACTCAAAACCTTCTCTACGATTTTTTGAATGACTTCACGTTGACGTTTTTGACGCCCATAGTCTCCTTCAGGATCTTGGTAACGCATCCGTGAATACACCAAGGCTTCCTCACCATTCAAGTTTTGTTCCCCAACACCAATGGAAATCTTATTAAACTCTTCTTGGTCAGTGATGGAAATTGGAAAACCAAGTGTATTGTTGACGGTGATTCCACCAACTGCATCCACCAATTGTTGAAGGCCTTGCATGTTGACCATTACATAGCGGTCAATGTGGATATTCATCATCTTTTGAATAGTAGAAATTGCAAGCTCCGCACCGCCATTGGCATAGGCCGCATTGAGTTTGGCTTCCTGAACTTGGCCATTTCCACTCTCGATCTTGGTCAGAATATCCCGTTCCAAACTCATCATAGTGGTTTTCTTTGTTTTTGGATTAACCGTCAAGAGAATCATGGAATCACTATTCCCTGCCCACGGATCTGTACGTTCCGAATTTCCCGTATCCACCCCCATTAGGAGAATCGTTAAAGGCTCAGTTGCTTCGATAACGTTGGTTTCTTCACCGATTTTTTTGTAAGTTTTTTGACTCAGGGTTGCAGTCCCCTGCTGATAGATTGTGTAGGCATAAATTCCTACACCTACAACTGTTACTGCCAGAAAACCTAGCACCATTCCAATTAATTTTTTGATCATCTCGTTATTCATCTATCAATTTGCCCATCAGACAAACATCTAAAAATATCCCTTCTGCTAAATAGGCTCCTCTTTCTTGCAAGCCTTCTGTGATAAATCCCATTTTTGAATAGAGGTGGATAGCAACCTCATTTCGTTTTTGTACACTGAGTTGCAAGCGGCGCAAGACGCCACTGGCTTTAGCCCACTCGATGCCTTCTTCTAGAAGAATAGTCGCCAATCCTTGGTTCCAGAATTTCTTTCGAACCGCTAAAAAAACATCTCCAATATGCCGAACCCTTAAATGTTGATCCGCTGTGATATTTAAGACTCCTGCAATCTCATCATTCAGTAAGGCGAGGAGAGTAATTTGATTCTCTGATGCAGCTTGCTTTTCGATAAAAAGAGCCATTTCAGAAGCTGTCATCATGATACCATTTTCATCTAGGCTAGTGAAGTCTGTCTCTTGACCAACACAATCTAAAAATGCAATTAAGGCTGTAGCATCTGAAATCTCTGCCTCACGAATGCACAACTCATACTTCATCCTGAAGCTCCTTGACGAGTTGTTCAGCCCGAGGGCCATGAGCTGTAAAATGAAGGCAACGACCCTCAGCTTCTTTCAAAATTTCCAACTCCAAGTAAGCATCTGGTAAATCCTCACCCAAAAGATGCCCCCACTCAATAACAGTCACACCGCCACCAAAGAGAAACTCATCCAAGTCAATAGAATCAGCATCTCCTTCGATACGGTAGACATCCAAATGGTAAAGCGGCAGACGCCCTTCATACTCTCTGACAATAGTATAGGTTGGACTTTTAATCATCTGACGGATATCCAAACCCTTGGCAAGGCCTTTTGTAAAGGTTGTTTTACCCGCACCCAACTCTCCCGTCAAGATCAGAACATCGTCTTTTTGAAGCAAATGACCCAATCTTTCTCCGAGAGCTAGAAGCTCTTCTTCATTTTTTGTGTACATGTTACTATTATACCAAAAAGTTTCCTTTTGTGTGAATTTTCTTTATAGACTTACTATGCTAAATTTACAGTTCTCCTTGCCTTCCTTAGAAAAAGGTAAAAATACAAATAACAAATAAAACATCGCGAATCACATGTCCGTAAAATGAAATTTCCCTTTGCACGGATTTGGGAAAGAGGAAACGCGCACATAAAAAACCGAGACCAATATAAAGGAGAACGGAGGAGATTGTTACGGGATTTCTCAAGAAAATAATTGTGCCTAAAACGGAAATCACAACCGTTCTCTTCTTGTTGAGATGGTTGTCCACATCCCGAATATATTTATCAAAAGGTAAGAAAATCCATAGATCTACTCCCAGCAAGAAAAAGAATGAAGGCAAAAAGAGGTCAACCAGATCCTGCTGCAATTTGCTAGTAGTTTGGATGCTTTCTGTGAGAACCAGACAGGTTGCCAGAAGATTGACTACTAAAAGAAGGCTATAAACAAGGCTTACTTTCTTTTGAACACGCAAAATACTATGACTTTTCTGACCCAAGGTATGGAAGTAATTAATCCCAGCACAAAAGCCTGAAACTCCCACTATGAGAATTAAAAAATAGACATTTCCTTCTCTTAAGGATAAAAATGATTCTTTCCACAATAAACAACTTCCAAATAAAATTTGAGCGACAGCTAATAATAATAAAACACGAATTGATTTCATCATTTCCTTTTCTTCCTCCGTATAAGAAATTATACTCTGACAGGATTAGAAAATGATAAATGACTTCCAAAATGTCACATTAGAACGCTGAACGGTACAAAAAACAGTTCCGTCATTCACAGAACTGTTCTCTTCTAATCTATTCCTTAAACCAGAGGGCGATTTCTCGTTTAGCTGACTCTTCTGAATCTGATCCATGTACCACGTTTTGAATGGCTTGATTTTCTCCTGCCGCCTTAGCAAAATCTCCCCGGATAGTTCCTGGTAGAGCCTCTTCTGGACGAGTAGCCCCCATCATGTCACGCCAGCTTTCAATTACCTTGGGTCCTGAAATGATTCCCACAATTATTGGACCTGAGGTCATAAATTGACGGATAGGAGGATAAAAACTTTTTTCAACTAAGTCGCGATAGTGTTGGTCAATCAAATCTTCTGAAACGGTTGAACGTAACTCTAATTTTTCGAGTTTGAAACCACGTCGCTCAATTCTTTTCAAAACCTCGCCAACTAGACCTCTCTTCACACCATCTGGCTTAATGATAAAGAATGTTTGTTCCATATAAATCCCCTTGTCATTTTAGTTCTTCTATTCTACCACACTTTATGGAAAAGTGGGAAAATTTTCTGAAACAAAGCAAAGAGAACCCGAAGGTTCTCTTGTTTACTTTTTATTCTACAGTTTCTTCAGATTGGATTTCCACAGTTTCATCTACTGGAGCAAGTTCTGCCTCTTCTTGTTCAGGAGCCAGATATTCTGCGTCATTGATTGCCTGTGGTTCAAGATTACGGTAGCGAGCCATACCAGTACCTGCTGGGATGATCTTACCAATAATAACATTTTCCTTGAGTCCAAGGAGATGGTCTTTCTTACCACGGATGGCCGCATCTGTAAGGACACGAGTTGTTTCCTGGAAGGAAGCCGCTGACAAGAAACTGTTTGTTTCAAGTGAGGCTTTGGTAATTCCCATAAGAACTGGGCGACCAGTCGCTGGAACTCCACCTGCGATAAGGACATCTTTATTAGCATCTGTAAAATCGTTAATGTCTAAAAGGGTACCCATGAGAAGATCTGTATCACCTGGATCCATGACACGGACTTTACGGATCATTTGACGAACCATAACCTCGATGTGTTTGTCACCGATTTCTACCCCTTGGCTACGGTAAACTTTTTGGACTTCACCGAGAAGGTAGGTTTCAACTGACAAGACATCACGAACAGCAAGGAGATGTTTTGGTTGGATAGAACCCTCTGTCAATGCTGCACCACGAGAAACTTGGTCTCCAACTTCAACACGCATACGTGCTGTAAATGGAACGACGTATTCACCTTCGCCAGTTTCACCCTTAACAAAGACTTTCTTCGTACGAGTTGACGCGTCTTCTTCGATGGCGGTAACTTGTCCCTTGACCTCTGTGATGACCGCTTCCCCTTTTGGATTGCGGGCTTCAAAGATTTCTTGGACACGAGGAAGACCTTGAGTGATATCGGTATTTGAGGCAACCCCACCCGTGTGGAAGGTACGCATTGTAAGTTGTGTACCAGGTTCCCCGATAGATTGGGCAGCGATTGTACCAACTGCTTCACCAACTTCAACCGCATCACCAGTCGCCAAGTTGATACCGTAACAGTGACGGCAGACACCATGACGAGTGTTACATGTAAATACGGAACGGATAGTCACTTCTTCCACACCAGCATTGACAATCTCGCGCGCCTTGTCTTCTGTGATTAACTCATTTGGACCAATGATGACTTCGCCAGTTTCTGGGTGTTTAACAGTTTTCTTAGTATAACGACCATTGAGACGTTCTTCGAGAGACTCGATCATCTCTTTTCCTTCTGCGATAGAGCGGATCAAGAGACCACGGTCTGTTCCACAGTCGTCCTCACGGATGATAACGTCTTGGGCAACGTCAACCAAACGACGAGTCAAGTAACCTGAGTCGGCTGTCTTAAGGGCCGTATCGGTCATACCTTTACGGGCACCGTGAGTTGAGAAGAACATTTCAAGTACTGACAAACCTTCGCGGAAGTTTGAAAGAATTGGCAATTCCATGATACGTCCGTTCGGAGCAGCCATCAGACCACGCATACCGGCAAGTTGTGAGAAGTTCGAGATGTTACCACGGGCTCCTGAGTCCATCATCATAACGATTGGGTTCTTCGGATCTTGGTTATCGACCAAGCGTTTTTCCAATTTCTCACGAGCTGCACGCCATTCAGCTGTAACAGCATTGTAACGTTCATCATCAGTGATCAAACCACGACGGAACTGTTTTGTGATTTGTTCTACACGCTTATGAGATTCTTCAATAATTTCAGCCTTGTCTTCAACCACTGGGATATCAGCAATCCCCACTGTCAATCCAGCAAGTGTTGAATGATGGTAACCTAAGTCTTTCAATCGGTCCAAGAATGCAGAGGTTTCTGTTGTACGGAAACGTTTGAAAATCTCAGCGATGATATTTCCAAGGTTTTTCTTCTTGAATGGAGGATTGAGTTCAAGGTTGCGAATTGCTTCCTTGATATCGCCACCTAGTGGCAAGAAGTACTTAGCTGGGAGTCCTTCTGTCAAGTTCGCATTATTCGGTTCTTGCAAGTAAGGCAGACCCTCTGGCATGATGTCGTTGAAGAGGATTTTACCAACTGTTGTCAGCAAGACCTTGTGTTTTTGCTCTTCTGTCCATGGTTTGTTGAGGCTGTCTGTCGCGATACCAACACGTGAGTGGAGGTGAACATAACCATTACGGTAAGCCATAACAGCTTCATCACGGTCTTTGAAAACCATTCCTTCACCTTCACGACCAGCTTCTTCCATGGTCAAGTAGTAGTTCCCCAAAACCATATCCTGAGATGGAGTAACAACTGGTTTACCATCTTTCGGATTCAAGATGTGCTCAGCAGCAAGCATCAAGATACGAGCTTCTGCTTGAGCTTCTTCTGAAAGCGGTACGTGGATGGCCATTTGGTCCCCGTCAAAGTCGGCATTGTAGGCTTCACAGACAAGTGGGTGCAAGCGGAGGGCCTTACCATCAATCAAGACTGGCTCGAAGGCTTGGATACCCAAACGGTGAAGGGTCGGTGCGCGGTTCAAAAGCACTGGGTGTTCTTTGATTACTTCTTCAAGGATATCCCAGATACGTTCGTCTCCGCGTTCCACCAAGCGTTTAGCTGCTTTGACGTTTTGCACGATATCACGAGCGACGATTTCACGCATGACGAATGGTTTAAAGAGCTCAATAGCCATTTCACGTGGCACACCACATTGGTACATCTTAAGAGTTGGACCAACGGCGATAACGGAACGTCCTGAGAAGTCAACACGTTTACCGAGCAAGTTTTGACGGAAGCGTCCTTGTTTCCCTTTAAGCATGTGGCTCAATGATTTCAATGGACGGCTACCTGGTCCTGTGATCGGACGACCACGACGACCATTGTCAATCAACGCGTCAACCGCTTCTTGAAGCATACGCTTCTCATTCTGAACGATGATACCTGGTGCATTCAACTCAAGCAAACGAGCCAAACGGTTGTTACGGTTGATAACACGGCGGTAAAGGTCGTTCAAGTCAGATGAGGCAAAACGGCCACCATCCAACTGCAACATTGGACGAAGATCTGGTGGAATAACTGGAAGGATGTTGAGAACCATCCATTCAGGTTTGTTTCCAGACTTGTAAAAGGCATCCAAAACATCCAAACGACGGATGGCTTTGACACGTTTTTGTCCAGTAGCTGTTTTCAACTCTTCTTTGAGTTCAGCAATTTCTTTTTCAAGATCTACTTGTTTCAAAAGGTCTTGGATGGCTTCGGCACCCATCTTGGCAACGAATGATCCATAACCATATTCACGCAAGCGCTCACGGTATTCGCGCTCTGTCATGATAGACTTGTGCTCAAGTGGTGTATCCTTAGGATCAATCACCACATAAGCCGCAAAGTAGATCACTTCCTCGAGGGCACGAGGGCTCATATCAAGGGTCAACCCCATACGGCTTGGAATCCCCTTGAAATACCAGATGTGAGATACAGGAGCTTTCAACTCGATGTGTCCCATACGCTCACGACGAACTTTTGTACGCGTTACTTCAACCCCACAACGGTCACAAACAATCCCTCTGTAACGAATGCGTTTATACTTACCACAAGCACATTCCCAGTCTTTAGTAGGACCGAAGATGACTTCGTCAAAGAGTCCTTCACGTTCTGGTTTCAAGGTACGGTAATTGATTGTTTCAGGTTTTTTGACTTCTCCATAAGACCATGAACGGACTTTGCTTGGAGAAGCTAGGGTGATTTGCATACTTTTAAAACGATTTACATCAACCACTATTTCTTCCCTTTCTATTCTAAGTGAACTGCTTATTCTTGTTCAGCAGTTTCTTCTGTTGCTTCCGCTTTTGTTGCTTTCTCTGCTTCTTCAGCTTCAAAGGCTGCTTTAGCCTCTTGGGCTGCTTTTTCGCGGGCTTTTTCAAGGTCATCTACGTGGATGACATCTTCGTCCATTCCTTCATCCAAGTCGCGAAGTTCCACTTCTTGGTCATCTTCGTCAAGGACACGCATGTCAAGACCAAGAGATTGCAATTCTTTCACAAGAACTCGGAAGGATTCTGGAACACCTGGTTTTGGAATTGGTTTTCCTTTTGTGATAGCTTCATAAGCTCTCAAACGTCCGTTAATATCGTCAGACTTGTAAGTCAAGATTTCTTGAAGAACATTTGACGCACCGTAGGCTTCAAGAGCCCAAACCTCCATCTCACCGAAACGTTGTCCACCAAACTGAGCTTTACCTCCAAGTGGCTGTTGAGTAACGGTTGAGTAAGGCCCGACTGAACGCGCATGCAATTTATCATCAACCATGTGGTGGAGTTTGATCATGTACATGACACCAACTGATACACGGTTGTCAAATGGTTCACCAGTACGTCCATCATAAAGGATAGTCTTGGCATCGCTATCCATACCTGCTTCTTTGACAGTGTCCCAAAGGTCTTCCGAACTTGCTCCGTCAAAGACTGGTGTTGCGATGTGGATACCAAGAGTACGTGCTGCCATACCAAGGTGGAGCTCCATAACCTGACCGATATTCATACGTGATGGCACCCCAAGTGGGTTCAACATGATATCGACTGGAGTTCCATCTGGAAGGTAAGGCATGTCTTCTACAGGAACGATACGAGAGACAACCCCCTTGTTTCCGTGACGTCCGGCCATCTTATCTCCGACCTTGATCTTACGTTTTTGAGCAATGTAGACGCGAACTAGCATGTTAACGCCTGATTGCAACTCATCTCCATTTGCACGTGTAAAGATCTTGACATCACGAACGACACCATCGGCACCGTGTGGTACACGAAGAGAAGTATCACGCACTTCACGAGACTTGTCTCCAAAGATAGCGTGCAAGAGACGTTCTTCAGCTGAAAGGTCCTTTTCACCCTTAGGTGTGACTTTACCTACAAGGATGTCCCCTTCTTTAACCTCGGCACCAATACGGATAATTCCCATTTCGTCAAGGTTTTTAAGGGCATCTTCTCCAACGTTTGGAATTTCACGAGTAATTTCTTCAGGCCCAAGCTTTGTATCACGCGTTTCTGATTCGTATTCTTCGAGGTGGACAGATGTGTAGACATCGTCTTTCACCAAGCGTTCGCTCATGATAACGGCATCCTCGAAGTTGTAACCTTCCCAAGTCATGTAGGCAACGATTGGGTTTTGTCCAAGCGCCATTTCTCCTTTTTCCATAGAAGGTCCGTCAGCGATAAAGTCGCCTTTTTCAACGACATCCCCAACTTTAACGAGGGTACGTTGGTTGTAGGCAGTGCCTGAGTTTGAACGACGGAATTTTTGAACGTGGTAGACATCTAGGGAACCATCTTCACGGCGAACTTCTACCTTGTCCGCATCTGCGTAGGTAACTTTACCGTCATGCTGAGCAATAACCGCAGCTCCAGAGTCGTGAGCTGCTTGGTATTCCATACCAGTACCAACGTAAGGTGCTTTTGGATCAATCAATGGCACAGCCTGACGTTGCATGTTGGCACCCATGAGGGCACGGTTGGAGTCATCGTTTTCCAAGAAAGGAATACATGCAGTCGCAACGGCAACTACCTGTTTTGGTGACACGTCCATGTAATCAACGACTTCTGCTGGATACTCTTGGTTGACCCCTTGGTGACGTCCCATGACAACTTTCTCAGCAAAAGTACCGTCTTCATTGAGGCGAGAGTTGGCCTGCGCTACAGTAAATTCATCTTCTTCATCGGCTGTCAACCAAACGATTTCGTTTGTGACTACACCTGTTTCACGGTCAACCTTACGGTATGGTGTTTGAACAAAACCATATTTGTTCAAGTGTCCGTAAGATGACAAGTTATTAATCAAACCGATGTTAGGTCCTTCAGGTGTCTCGATTGGACACATACGACCATAGTGAGTGTAGTGTACGTCACGGACTTCATATCCAGCGCGATCACGTGTCAACCCACCAGGTCCTAAGGCTGACAAACGACGTTTGTGTGATAGTTCTGATAGCGGGTTGTGTTGATCCATGAACTGTGACAACTGTGATGAACCAAAGAATTCTTTAACCGCAGCTGTTACAGGACGGATGTTAATGATTTGTTGCGGTGTCAAAACTTCATTGTCCTGAACAGACATACGCTCACGGACATTACGTTCCATACGAGAAAGTCCCAAACGTACTTGGTTGGCAAGCAATTCACCAACTGCACGGATACGACGGTTTCCAAGGTGGTCGATATCATCCACACGTCCGATACCTTCCGCCAAGTTGAGGAAGTAGCTCATCTCTGCAAGGATATCCGCAGGAGTCACAACACGAACCTTGTCGTCTGGATTGGCATTTCCGATGATGGTTACAACACGGTCTGGGTCTGTTGGCGCAACAACCTTGAATTTTTGAAGGACAACTGGTTCTGTCAGAACAGCTGCATCGTTTGGAATATAAACGATCTTGTTCAAGTCGCCATCCAAGTGACTCTCGATACTTTCGATCACGCTACGAGTCATAACGGTACCAGCTTCTACCAAGATTTCACCAGTTTCAGGATCTACCAATGGCTCAGCGATGGTTTGGTTGAGCAAGCGTGTTTTGATGTTCAATTTTTTATTAATCTTGTATCGACCAACAGCTGCCAAATCGTAGCGACGTGGATCAAAGAAACGAGCTACAAGCAAGCTACGTGAACTTTCAGCAGTCTTAGGCTCACCTGGACGAAGGCGTTCGTAGATTTCTTTCAAGGCTTCGTCTGTACGAGAGTCCATTGGATTCTTGTGGATATCTTTTTCAACGGTGTTGCGAACCAATTCGCTGTCACCAAAGATATCAAAGATTTCATCATCACCTGAGAAACCAAGCGCACGAACCAAGGTCGTAAATGGAATCTTACGAGTACGGTCGATACGAGTATAAGCGATGTCTTTTGAGTCGCTTTCAAGTTCCAACCAAGCTCCACGGTTAGGGATAACAGTAGAACCGTAACCCACTTTACCATTCTTGTCTACTTTATCGTTAAAGTAAACACCTGGTGAGCGGACCAACTGAGAAACGATAATACGTTCACCACCATTGATGATGAAAGTACCCATTTCGGTCATGATTGGGAAATCACCAAAGAAGACTTCTTGAGTCTTGATTTCGCCTGTTTCTTTATTAATCAAGCGGAAGGTTACAAAAATGGGTGCTGAGTAGCTAGCATCGTGGATACGAGCTTCTTCGAGCGTGTATTTTGGTTCCTTGATTTCATAGCCAACAAATTCCAACTCCATCGTGTCTGTGAAGTTTGAAATTGGCAATACATCTTCAAACACTTCCTTAAGACCGTGATCTAGGAAATCTTTGAATGAATCCGTTTGAATTTCAATCAAATTTGGTAAGTCAAGAACTTCTTTGATTCTTGAAAAACTACGACGGGTACGATGTTTCCCGTATTGAACGTCATGTCCTGCCAAGATGATTCTCCTTTGTAAATAAATTCCAAGCCTTATCAATCAGGCTTTTCTAATCGTCATATGGTTTTTAAAACCCCTATCACCATGTCCCTTTGATAAATTTTCAGAATCTTTAAATCTTTGTTACAAGCACTCAAAAACCTGAAAAAAAGCACAAAAAGAGCAGCTAAATCTGACTTTTTCAGAAGATTTAACTGCTGTGAGCCTTGTCTGGACAATATTTCAGACAAAACCTACGACAAATGATTATTCATATTATACCTTATTTAGCTAGATTTTTCAAGGTTTTTTTACTATTTTTTAAACAATCTTTTCCTATATATTATTTTAAAATTTCAAGAGAATGAAGCATTATATTTTCTCTTAAAAATTAGGAAAACGCTTGCACTAATGTTTACCTCGTGCTATACTGATAGGGAACAACTACACAAGGAGAATTGTGATGAAAAAGATCCCATCTCAAACTGAGAAA
The DNA here is from genome assembly GCF_000526095.1 of Streptococcus sp. CM6. NCBI lineage: Bacteria > Bacillati > Bacillota > Bacilli > Lactobacillales > Streptococcaceae > Streptococcus > Streptococcus sp. CM6. Next base: position 26,666 of record NZ_JATS01000012.1, read on the forward strand.
AAAATGATTTACGCTATCCGTTCCTTGAAGAACGGAACTGGTTCTGTCCTTATTGGTGCCAGCATTGTCCTGCTTTCTGCTGCAATGCCAACTATTTCGGCTAACGAAAACCTTCCTCAAACTCAGGAAAATACCAGCGCTGTGACCAAGGCCCCTACTGAGACTGAAACGAGTCAAACTCAAAAGGAAACGCCTATTTCTGAACAAAAGAATGCAAACGCTTCCCTTGATTCTAAAAAGGAAGCTCCAGCTGCGGAAACTACTACAGCACCAGAAACACCTAAAACAGCAGATGCTACTACAAGCCAACCTAACAGCAAGGAAGAGAAAGTAAATGCCAGCACTTCGACACCAACTTCAGATCAAAAACCACAAGCTGATACATCCTCTGAAGAACCCATCGCAGACAACCACTTCCGCATCCATGTAAAAAAACTCCCTGAAGAAAACAAAGATTCTCAAGGCCTTTGGACTTGGGACGATGTTGAAAAGCCGTCTGAAAACTGGCCCAATGGAGCCAAGTCCTTCAAGGATGCCAAGCAAGATGACTACGGCTATTACCTAGATGTCAAACTCAAAAATGAGCATGCCAAGAAAGTCAGCTTCCTTATCAACAATACCAAGGGGGATAACCTGACAGGAGACCGTTCAGTAGAGCGTCTCTCTCCAAAAATGAATGAGGCTTGGCTAGATGAAAACTACAAGGTATACAACTACCGCCCTCAACCAGCAGGAACTATTCGTGTCAACTACTACCGCACCGATGGCAACTATGACAAAAAATCTCTTTGGTATTGGGGTGATGTCAAAAACCCAAGCAGTGGAGAATGGCCTGACGGTACTGACTTTACCGCAACTGGAAAATATGGCCGTTACATTGATATCCCACTCAATGAAGCTGCAAGAGAATTTGGATTTTTATTACTAGACGAAAGCAAGAAAGGCGATGATGTGAAAATCAGAAAAGAGGATTATAAATTCACTGATCTAAAAAATCACAGTCAGATTTTCCTCAAGGATGATGACGAAACCATCTACACCAACCCCTACTACGTTCACGATATCCGTATGACTGGTGCCCAACACGTGGCTAAATCTCGTATCGAAAGCAGTTTTTCTACCCTCGTTGGAGCTAAGAAAAACGATATCCTCAAACACTCCAGCATCACTGATTACCAAGGGAATAAAGTAGCTATCACAGACGTGGAAGTGGATGAGGCAGGTAAAAAAGTGACCTATATCGGCGACTTCTCTGACACTCAACACCCTTACACTGTCAGCTACAATTCAGACCGCTTTACCACACGTTCAAGCTGGCGCCTCAAGGATGAATCCTACAGTTACGATGGTCCACTCGGCGCAACTCTAAAAGAAGATGGCAAGCGTGTTGACCTCACCCTCTGGTCTCCAAGTGCTGATAAGGTTTCCGTTGTCGTATATGACAAGAAAGACCCTGAAAAGATAGTCGGAACTGTCGCCCTTGAAAAAGGAGAAAAAGGAACCTGGAAACAAACTCTGGATGCAAACTCTGGTCTCGGTATCAGCAACTACACTGGCTACTACTACCACTACCAAATCGAGCGCCAAGGTAAAACTGTCCTCGTTCTTGACCCTTATGCCAAATCATTAGCGGCTTGGAACAGTGACCTAGCAAAAACAGATGCCGCTCATAAGGTCGCTAAAGCTGCCTTTGTGGACCCACCTAAACTAGGCCCACAAGATTTGACCTATGGAAAGATTCGTAACTTCAAATCGCGTGAAGATGCCGTTATCTACGAAGCTCATGTACGTGACTTCACTTCGGATCCTGCCATCGCAAAAGACTTGACCAAGCCATTTGGTACCTTTGAAGCCTTTATCGAAAAACTAGACTATCTCAAAGACTTGGGTGTGACTCATATCCAACTCCTTCCCGTCTTGTCCTACTACTTTGTCAATGAATTGAAAAACCATGAACGTTTGTCTGCCTACGCTTCAAGCAACAGCAACTACAACTGGGGATATGACCCTCAAAACTACTTCTCCTTGACTGGTATGTACTCAAGCGATCCTAAGGATCCAGAAAAACGTATCGCAGAATTCAAAAATCTCATCAACGAAATCCACAAACGTGGCATGGGGGCTATCCTGGACGTGGTCTACAACCATACTGCCAACGTTGATATTTTTGAGGATATTGAGCCAAACTACTATCACTTTATGGACGCAGACGGAACTCCACGTACTAGCTTTGGTGGCGGTCGTTTGGGAACTACCCACTACATGTCTAAACGTGTCTTGGTAGACTCTATCAAGTATCTGGTTGAAACTTACAAAGTAGATGGTTTCCGCTTTGATATGATGGGTGACCACGATGCGGCTTCTATCGAAGAAGCGTACAAAGCTGCACGCGCCCTCAATCCAAATCTTATCATGCTAGGTGAAGGCTGGAGAACCTATACTGGTGATGAAAATACGCCTGTACAACCTGCTGACCAAGATTGGATGAAGAAAACAGATACTGTCGCTGTCTTTTCAGACGACATCCGCAACAACCTCAAGTCTGGCTATCCAAACGAAGGTCAACCTGCCTTTATCACAGGTGGCAAACGCGATATCAATACCATCTTTAAAAATCTCATTGCCCAACCAACCAACTTTGAAGCAGACAACCCTGGAGATGTTATCCAGTATATCGCAGCCCATGATAACTTGACCCTCTTTGATATCATTGCCCAGTCTATCAAAAAAGACCCAAGCAAGGCTGAGAACTATGCTGAAATCCATCGCCGTTTGCGACTTGGAAACCTCATGGTCTTGACTGCTCAAGGAACTCCGTTTATCCACTCTGGTCAGGAATACGGACGTACCAAACAATTCCTTGATCCAGCCTATAAGACTCCTGTTCCTGAAGATAAGGTCCCAAACAAGTCTCACTTGTTGCGCGACAAGGACGGCAAGCCATTTGTCTATCCTTACTTTATCCATGACTCTTACGACTCTAGTGATGCTGTCAACAAGTTTGATTGGACCAAAGCAACTGATGGCAAAGCATATCCTGAAAATGTCAAGAGCCGTAACTACATGAAAGGATTGATCGCCCTTCGTCAATCGACAGATGCCTTCCGACTCAAGAGTCTGCAAGATATCAAGGAGCGCGTCCGACTCATTACTGTCCCAGGCCAAAATGGTGTTGAAAAGGAAGACGTGGTCATTGGCTACCAAATCACCGCTCCAAATGGAGATATCTACGCAGTCTTTGTAAATGCAGATGATAAGGCTCGCGAATTTACTCTAGGAACTGCCTTTGCTCACTTGAGAAAGGCCGAAGTTCTCGCAGATGAAAATCAAGCAGGACCAGTAGGAATTACCAACCCTCAAGGTCTCGAATGGACTGGAAAAGGCTTGAAATTGAACGCTCTCACTGCCGTTGTTCTCCGCTTGTCTCAAGGTGGTGCTATCGTTGCCCCAGCTGTGGAAGAAAAACCAGAATTTGATCTTTCTAGCTTGGAAGTTGAACCAGAACAAGGCCAAGTTCAAAACCTAGCAGCCAATCCTGAAACTCAAGAAACTACTACAGAGACTCTTTCTCAAAAACTCCTTCCAAACACAGGTACTGAGAACAAATCCCTTCTTGCCCTTGCTGGATTCAGCATCCTTGCCCTTCTCGGACTTGGATGGTTGATAAAAAACAAGAAAAAGAACTAATACTCAATGAAAATCAAAGAATAAACTAGAAAGCTAGCCGCAGGCTGCTCAAAGCACAGCTTTGAGGTTGTAGACAAGGCGAAGCTGACCTGTTTAAAGAGATTTTCAAAGAATATAACCTAGCCCTCCTATAAAGAAAACACCCCATGGTCAGAAGAATCTTCTAGTCATGGGGTGTTGTTTTTTATGATACACTTATCTATCAAATCATATATTCTACACTATAGGTGGCGTCTGATAAGATACGAGCCAGAAACTGCTTGGTTCGTTCTTCTTGTGGACGACTAAAGAAATCGTGTGGGTTGTTCTCCTCTACGATACGGCCTCCATCCATGAAAATAACGTGGTTAGCGACATCTCTAGCAAATCCCATCTCATGCGTGACGACTACCATGGTTACACCTTCTCCCGCCAACTGTTTCAGGACATCCAAAACATCTCCAACCAACTCAGGGTCTAGTGCAGATGTTGGTTCATCTAACAAAATGACCTCGGGTTTGACGGCAATGGCACGCGCAATTCCTATTCGTTGTTGTTGTCCTCCAGATAGTTGTGAAGGGTAGTAGTCTTTATAGGCCAGTAAACCAACTTTTTCCAAGGCAGATTCTGCACGTTTGAGCGCTTCTTCCTTGGGAACTTTACGAGCTACGATTAGGCCTTCTAGAATATTTTCCAGAGCAGTTTTGTTTGCAAATAGATTGTAGTGTTGGAAAACAAAGGCTGTTTTTTGGCGAATTTCTAGAATGTCTTTCTTGCTCAATTTGGATAAGTCATAGGTTTTTCCTGCCAAGGTCAAACGGCCACTATCAGCTTTTTCTAAGTGGTTGAGACAACGGAGAAAGGTCGTTTTCCCCGAACCTGATGGTCCTAAGATAACGACGACATCCCCTTGGTTAACCTGGAGATTGACATCCTCCAGCACCTGCCTCTCACCAAATGTTTTTGCGATATGTTCTACTTGTAACATCCTGTCCTCCTATACAAAACGCGCGCTAGATGCTTTTGCACTCTTTTCTTTTTTCAAATAGCCTTTCTCCAGTAGGGAGAAGCCCCACTGAATCAAACCACAGATCAAAATATACTGCAAAAAGATCACAAAATAAGACTCGAAATACTGGTAGCCGTAGGATGCTTCCACACGGGCAATAGCGGTGATGTCCTTGATGGTCATGACAAAGACCAGGGAGGTCCCTTTGACGATATTGATCACCAGATTGGCCAAGTTAGGCAAGGCTGAGCGCAAGGCTTGAGGAAAAACAATCCTTAGATAGGCCTGGGTTGTAGTCAGCCCAATCGCATGCGCTGCCTCTAGTTGTCCCTTGTCCACCGTCAAGATAGCTGAACGCAAAATCTCCGATAAACTCCCGACTGTCATCAAACTATAAATGATAAAGGCATAGTAGAGAGGATCAAGCTTGAAAATATTAAAGTCACTTCCTATGCTTTTGAGAAATTGATTCAGCAAACTTGGAAACAAACTATAAAAGAATAGAATCAATAAAATCGGAGGAGTCGCTCGGATAAAAGCCAGATAGACCAGAGAAAAACTCCTCACCCCTCGAACCTTGTAAATCTGCCCCAAGGCTAAAAATAGAGCTGGTAAAAAGCTTAGGACCATAGCCACAATCATGATAATCAAGGTGATTGGCACACCCTTCAAGGTCTCCAGAAAGGTCTTTACAATATAGTCTATATCCATTTTTTACCTCCCTTTTGTTTCCAAAGACTTCTCAAGCAAACGACTCAAGCTAGAAATAACCAAGGCAATCCCCCAGTAAAGAAATGCAACCGCCGTATAGGTTTCCAGCGAGTAGTTCCCTAAATTGCGACTGATCAAGAGGTTGCCTGCCCCCATAACATCAACGAAACCAATCGTATAGGCCAAGGCAGCATCCCGCATGAGATTGAGAACAGCGGTCGTTATATTGGGAAGAGCAACTTGAAAAGCTTGGGGAAAAATGATTCTCCAAAAAGTCTGACTTGGAGTCAAACCAATACTAAGCCCGGCCTCTGTCTGCCCCTTTGGAATAGCTTGATAGGCCGCCTTGAAAACCTCGGCAACAATAGCCGCAAACAAGAGAATCATCGTCAAGAGAACAAAAATAGTTTTAGACCAATTGTTGATATCCAAACCAAGCCACCATTTCAGAAATTCTGGCAAGCCATAAAAGACTAGAAAAAGCAAGACAATCGGAGGTGTACAACGAAGGGTAAAGATATAGCCTTTGGAAATCGCTGCAAAACTCTTGTCTTCTCCTACTTGCGCCCAGGCCAAGAGACCTCCAAAAAGGGAACCAAGAAGAGTGGTAAAAAAGAGAATGGACAAGGTCATAGGAAGTGCCTGCCATAAGGTTGGCAAAAACTGAAAGACCTTGGAAAAATCATAAGAAACCATGCAAAACCCTTTCTAGTCTTAGAATTTCTGGTCTAGTCTTTGTCTACATAACTAAAGACATCTTCTTTAAAGTATTGCTGAGATAGCTTAGCAAGCGTGCCATCTTCTTTCAACTCTTTGATTGCTTTTTCGTATTCTTTAGCGAATTGCTCACCCTTTTCATCACGGTGAATCAAGGGATAAGTTGGAATGCCCTTGTATGGGAACCAGCTGAGTTTATCCGCATATTGGTGGTAAGGACCATCTTCTGCAGTAACTGCTTTTTCAAAGGACAGTTTGATATCAAAGAAGGCATCATAACGTCCTTCCAAGACCCAAGCATAGGCATCTGCTACTTTAAAGGATTCAGCTGCTGTTAGCTCAATCGGTGCATCCTGATGTTTTTCATTGTAGCTGGTGATAACATTCCATTGAGCATTCTGTGGAGAGATGGGAACCAATTTCCCTTTATTCTTAGCAAAGTCATCAATGGTTTTGTATTTCTGTTCATCTTCTTTTCTAACAGTAAATCCAATGATGCTCGCTCCCACTGGTTCAGATGGAATGACAAACTTTTTAGCTCGTTCTTCTGTGTACCAAGCTCCCTTGGTTCCGATGTCATACTTGCCTGATTCCAGACCAATCAAGAGGTCGTCATCACTGGTACCCGTATATTCAAATTGATAGTTTGCCAACTTCTCATCAACAGCCTTCAAAACAGCTACTTCATAACCATCTGATTCCCCTTTTTCATTGACAAAGTCATAAGGTACATAGTTTTGTGTATGGGCAACCTTCAAGGTTATGACTTCAGCAGACGAAGCCGTTTCTCCCTCCTTGGCTGGAGCGCCAGCTAAACTTCTCCCGATAATCGTTGCCCCAATTACTGCAACAACTGCTACACCACCGATAATCCATGCTTTTTTACTCATCTTTTTCTCCTTTAGTTTTCAAGCGCTTCTCTCACCCACTGGATACGTTCAACTGCGATATCACTTGGAATGGTACAATCTGCCCCAAGTACCAAGCCCTGTTCCCCAGCTTCTGCAACTAGTTTCTTTGCTTCAGCCTGAATGGCATCCTTGCTACCAGTATACAGCAAGCCTGTTTTGCCATTTTCAAATCCTCCAAGAACCGTACGTCCCTTGAAAATCTCACGACCTTCCTTGAGAGTGATTCCCTCTGGTCCTACAGCCCAGTTAAAGACTTGGGCTGGATAATCTGCAAAAAGGTGAATATCATTTCGCGCTCCCTCGTAACCACAGATATGAAGAACAGCGACGCCACCAACAGCACTAGCTGCTTCCAGAACTGTTATCTCGCTAGGGGCAATGACGGCTTGATAATCTGCTGCTGACACTCGTTGATCTTGGATGCTTTGCACGCTGAGGTAGATTCCATCTGCACCAGCCTCTTCGATGATAGCTCGACTGAGACTCGCAATATCCTCTGCAATCACATCCAACACTTTCTTAAGAGCTTTAGGATCTTCCACCAAAAAATCAGCAATGAGGTCATCCCCACCAGACACTTCCCCCAGTAGCCACTTGAGATAGGTCACAGGAGCAAAAATATTGTAAATCGCAACGATATCTTCTGTAAACTCTTGCTTGATTTTCTTAACCAAGTCCACCTGCTCTTTTATCCAAGCATGATCTGGCCCGAGTGGTTGAATGGTCGCCAATTCTTGAAGTGATTTTCCTTTGGCAATCGCTGGATTTGGATAAGCAAAGTAGCCATCACTCATGAGTTTGATAAAGTCCGGCTGAACTTCTCGGATAAAGCGCTTATGGCCCTGGATATTCTTCTCGATAATAGCTGGATTTGAGAAACCGTGTAGCCATTCGTCTTCGGATGTGAAATGGTGCCAAAAACCAACTGGCACACGATCAACCTTTTCACCTTTAAATGCTTTTAAAACCCATTCTTTTTTTTCTGACATTCTTATTCTCCATTTCTTACTTTTTCAACTAATAAACTGCTTGCGATATCATTCGAGCGTAGAAAGGGGAGACTGGACTTAGAAAAATCCTGAACTCCACGACATCTCTCTCCATTTTTGCAGTGCCCATTTTTTACGACGCTTATGGCAACCAAGGCCAGCAAACCGACAACTGCAATGAAGATGCCCCATCTTTTACTTTTCATAGCTCCTCCTTTTAGAGAACAGCTGCCTGCCGAATCCAGTCCAACCTCTCTAAGTTAAAGTCATCTGGAACAGTACAGTCAGCTCCCAGAAGAACGCCTTTACTACCAGCTTCAGCCAACAACCGCCTTGTTTCATCTTGCAATTCCGCCTTGGAACCTTGATAAAGCAAGCTTTTCTTGCCATTTTCGAATCCACCTAAAACGGCCTTCCCTGGAAACAACTCTTGCCCCTGTGTCAAACTAACATCCTCATGGTGGGTCGCCCAGTTGACCACTTGAGCTGGATAGTCCTTAAATATCGTCACATCATTGCTCGCACCTTCAAAACCACAGATATGGAGGATATTGGTCCCACCAACCTGATTAGCTACCTCCAAAATCGCTATATTGCTCGGTTCGATATAGGTTTGGTAGAGTGCTGGTGTGATGCGCTCATCTTGAATTTCCTGAGTGCTGAGGTAAATCCCGTCAACACCTCCTTGCTGGATGATTTTCTGAGTTAGGATAGCAATATCTCCTGCAATCACATCTAGAATAGCTTTGAATTGCTCAGGATTTTCAAGCAATAGATCAGCCACTTCCCTATCTCCTCGAGAAGTTTCTGTACGGAACCAGCGCTTGAGGTAGGAGATCGGTGAAAAGATATTGTAGAAAGAAGCAATCTCTTCGGTAAAGGTCTCTCGAATCGCTTGTACCACTTCCACCTGTTGCTGAATCCATGGGTGTTCCTCACCAATCGACTCAATAGAAGTCAGCTCCTGAATGCTTGCGATCTTAGGACTATAGACATTACTTGGATAAAGGAAAAAACCGTCGCTCATAATTTTGACAAAATCAGGGCGAATCCTTTCCACATAACTGCGATGTCCGTCAACACTTTTTTGAAAGATACGTGGATTATTTAATCCTTGCCCCTTTTCTTCGAGTGTTACAAAATGAAACCAAAATCCCACAGGAACTCTTTCCACTTCATCGCCTCGAATCGCTCTAAAGACTAGATCTCTTTTACTTGCCATACCTTTCTCCTTCCATTTGGATTGAAACCATCTTACCACTCCTTTTTTCCTTTTCCCAATATATATTGACTATCAACTCGATTGGAAATTTTTATATCTATGAAGAAAAAAATCCCTGAAAAGCTTGATGTTACTAGCCTTTCAAAGATTCACTTTATTTTCATCTATTTTCCAAAAAGAAGCTGATATAGATTTTCTATCAAGGCGATTGAATTTTTTTATATCCATCTTCATTCCCAAATTAAGTACATAATTTTATCCTAATACCAAATTACTACTGAAAAATTTCTTTTCTCTCGATATTTCCTTGCACAAATCCCATGAAAACGCTACAATATTAATAGACTATTATTAGGAGGATGGGATTATGAAAATATCCAAAGTTACCATTACAATTGCTTCTACACTTGCTTCCGTCATTTTACTGACTGGCTGTGGCACAAATTCGGCAAATTCACAGACAACACAAAGTAGTACATCTGATAATCAGGTTACCATGACCTATGATCAGTTGCGTTCAAGAGAGAACACTATGTCAACTCTTTGGTATCAAAAAGCAGCTGAAACCAAGGCACTCTATCTACAAGGTTACAATGTCGCTACTGATCGTTTGAAAGAACTACTAAAAACACAGACAGATAAACCCTACTCTATCGTTTTGGACTTGGACGAAACTGTATTAGACAATAGCCCTTATCAAGCGCAAAATGTCAAAGATGGAACAGCATTTACCCCAGAAAACTGGGATGTCTGGGTAAAAAAAGCCGCAGCCAAGGCTGTACCAGGTGCTAAAGACTTTCTCCAATTTGCAGACCAAAACGGTGTCCAAATTTACTATGTATCTGACCGCACGATAGATCAGATAGATGATACGATCAAAAACCTAGAAAATGAAGGAATTCCTGTACAAAGCCGCGATCATCTCATGTTCTTAGAAAAAGGCGTCAAATCTAAAGAAGGTCGTAGACAAGCAGTCCAAGAAAAAACCAACTTAGTCATGCTACTAGGAGACAATCTTGTGGACTTTGCAGAGTTTTCAAAGACCTCTGAAACTGAGCGCGACCAAAAATTAGAGGAATTACAAAAAGAGTTTGGTGAGAAATTCATCATTTTCCCTAACCCAATGTACGGATCATGGGAAAGCACTGTTTACAATGGTAATAAATTGGATGCCAAGGGTCAAACTGAAGAGCGCCAAAAAAACTTACAAGGTTTTGATAAATAAAATAAGAGAGCTATCTACTAGTTTACACCAACTACAAGATATCGTATTTGCGAGAATATCAAAAAAAGACGATTTCCAAGCGGAAATCGTCTTTTTTACTATTTTATCTTGTACTTGGTATAAACTAGTATATATTCCACTAGATAGTATGCTCTATCGCTTGTACCACTTCCACCTGTTGCTGAATCCATGGGTGTTCATCACCAATCGACTCAACTGATTGAATTTTTTTATAACCCCTCTTTCATGGCAAAGTAAGCACGTATTTTGGGTGCCACTTGCGTGCCGAAGAGTTCAATAGCTCTCAAAACTTGATCATGTGGCATAGAACCAAGCGGTAGGTGCAACATAAAGCGGTCCAAGCCTAAATCCTCAATCATGCGAATCAATTTTTCTGCCACCTGATCAGGATTTCCCACAAACATGGCACCATTTGGACCAACTTGCTCCAAATATTGCTCATAGGTCAACTCCTGCCAGTGTGGACGGTCCTTGGAAATAGCGTCCACCACTTGCTTGGTCGGATGGAAATAATCTTTCACCGCCTGCTCGCCATCTTCAGCAATCCAGCCCCAAGAATGAGCACCCACTTTTAGGTCTTTATCCGCATGACCGGCCTCCCTACCAATCTCACGATAAGCTTGAATCAATTTCTTGAAGTAACGCGGATTGCCACCGATAATAGCATAGACAATCGGCAACCCCGCCTGAGCAATCTTCACTGTTGATTCGACATGACCACCTGTCGCCACCCACAATGACAATTTGTCCTGAACAGGACGAGGATAGACTTCTTTTCCAGCGATGCTTTGAGTCAATTGTCCCTGCCAGTTCACTTTGGTGCTTTCATTTGCCAGCTGAAGCAGGTCTAACTTTTCATCAAAGAGAGCTTCATAGTCTTTCAAGTCATAGCCAAACAGAGGGAAGGATTCGGTAAATGAACCACGCCCAGCCATAATCTCCGCACGGCCATTTGACAAGGCATCGATGGTGGCATATTGTTGGAACAAGCGAATCGGGTCCATGCTTGAGAGAATGCTGACCGCACTAGTCAAACGAATCTTCTTGGTATTGACTGCCCCAGCTGCAAGAACAATCTCTGGCGCCGATACCGCAAAGTCCTCCCGATGATGCTCCCCAATCCCGTACACATCCAAACCAACCTTATCAGCCAGCTCAATTTCTGCCACCAACTGACGAATGCGTTCATCATGACTGTAAATCTACCCTGTCACCTCCAGGGCTGTTGTTTCACCAAATGTTGAAATTCCTAATTCTACCATCCTGTTTCCTCGCTATCTCTTTTAGTTTTAGGGCATTTTATCACTAATTAGTTTTATTTTCAATAAATTTGCTCATTAGAAAAAGCCTAGATCATCTAGACTTTCTTGGCTTATTCTACTGTTACTGACTTGGCAAGGTTACGTGGTTTGTCCACATCGAGTCCACGGTGGAGGGTTGCAAAGTAAGCGACCAATTGCGTTGGTACGACCATTGAGATTGGTGAGAGGTAAGGGTGGACGGTCGTAAGGACGATATCGTCTGTGTCTTTAGCAACATTTTCTTCTGCGATAGTGAGAACCTTGGCACCACGGGCTGCGACCTCTTGGATATTTCCACGAGTATGGTTGGCAAGGACTGGATCTGACAAGAGGGCCAAGACAGGCGTCCCTTCTTCAATCAAGGCAATGGTTCCGTGCTTGAGTTCTCCTGCCGCAAAGCCTTCACACTGGATGTAAGAAATCTCTTTGAGTTTGAGACTTGCTTCCATGGCTACATAGTAGTCTTGACCACGTCCGATGTAAAAGGCATTGCGAGTGGTTTCAAGAAGGTCACGAACCTTGGCATCAATGGTTTCTTTTTCAGAAAGAGTTGATTCGATAGACTGAGCTACGATTGACAACTCATGAACCAGGTCAAAGGCTTGCGCTTTAGCATTGCCGTTTGCTTCTCCGACTGCTTTTGCAAGGAAGGCAAGAGCTGCAATTTGTGCTGTGTAGGCCTTGGTTGATGCCACAGCAATTTCAGGGCCCGCGTGAAGAAGCATAGTATGGTTGGCTTCACGAGAAAGAGTTGAACCTGGGACGTTTGTCACTGTCAAGCTTGGAATGCCCATTTCATTAGCCTTGACTAAAACCTGACGGCTATCAGCTGTTTCACCAGACTGACTGATAAAGATGAAGAGTGGTTTCTTGCTGAGAAGTGGCATACCGTAGCCCCACTCAGATGAGATTCCAAGTTCAACAGGTGTATCTGTCAACTCTTCCAGCATCTTCTTAGAAGCAAATCCTGCGTGGTAAGATGTCCCAGCTGCAAGGATGTAGATGCGGTCTGCATCTTGAACAGCCTTGATGATAGTAGGGGCAACCACTACTTGACCAGCCTCATCTGTGTAGGCTTGGATGAGTTTCCGCATAACCGTTGGTTGCTCATCAATTTCCTTGAGCATGTAGTAAGGGTAAGTTCCCTTGCCGATATCTGACAAGTCTAGCTCCGCAGTATAGCTAGCACGTTCACGGCGATTGCCATCATAGTCTTGAACTTCGACACTATCCGCCTTGACGATTACCAACTCTTGGTCATGGATTTCCATGTATTGGTTGGTCTCACGAATCATAGCCATTGCGTCTGAGCAAACCATGTTGTAGCCTTGTCCAAGACCAATCAAAAGTGGTGATTTATTCTTAGCCACGTAGATGACATCTGGATTTTCAGAGTCAATCAAGGCAAAGGCATAAGAACCACGGATGATGTGAAGAGCTTTTTTGAAAGCTTCAAGAACTGGGAGTCCATCTTGTTCCGCAAATTTCCCAATCAAGTGAACAGCGATTTCCGTATCGGTTTGTCCCTTGAAGTGGTGACCTGCAAGGTATTCTTCCTTGATTTCAAGGTAGTTTTCAATGACCCCATTGTGGACCAAGACAAAACGTCCAGTCTCAGAGCGGTGTGGGTGAGCATTGTCTTCCGTTGGTTTCCCGTGAGTCGCCCAACGCGTATGTCCGATACCAGTTGTTCCCTCAACACCTGCTGTCTTGGCAGACAATTCTGCGATACGACCGACAGCCTTAACCAGGTGATTTTCAGCACCACCTAGGACAAAAATCCCCGCAGAATCATAACCACGGTATTCGAGCTTTTCAAGCCCTTGAATCAAAATATCAGTTGCATTTGTGTTTCCAACAACACCAACAATTCCACACATAGTATATACGACACAGACCAGCTGTGCTTTCTCCTTAAATTGGTATAGTCTAATTCTCGCTTTACGGAATCAGCAAAAACAGTATATACTTGTTTTTCTTACTTGTCAAGGATAAAAATTGGTATAGTTTTTCTAGATGATATTTTATCAGAATTTCACTTGATACCTGACAAGTCAGCATCAATTACTTATAATAAGGGGAGGAGGTATTTGCCATGTGGTTTTTCTTCGCACTTTTATCAGCTATCTTTGCAGCCTTAACGTCAATTTTAGCCAAGATTGGGATTGAAGGAGTTCCATCCAATCTAGCAACTGCTATTCGTACGGTCATCGTCATTCTGATGGCCTGGGCCATGGTTTTCTTGACCAATAGTCAGACCGAAATTGTCAACATCAGTAGAAAAAGTTGGCTCTTTCTCATCTTATCAGGCTTAGCCACTGGCGCCTCCTGGCTCTGCTACTACAAGGCACTACAGATGGGCAATGCGACTGAGGTATCTGCTGTCGATAAATTCAGTCTCGTCATTACCCTCGTTCTAGCCTTTTTCTTCCTACAGGATGTCCTGACGTTTAAAACAATTATTGGCTGTATCCTGATTACGATTGGGACCTTGGTGATGATATTGTAATAAAAAGTGAGATGAACGCTATCTCACTCTTTTTATTCTTAAAATCCATTATGGTCGCTGAGTTCCTTGAACCAGTGCCCTGATTTCTTCAAGCGACGTTCCTGTGTTTCCAAGTCAAGCTCAACCAGACCGTAGCGATTTTTATAACTGTTGAGCCATGACCAACAGTCGATAAAGGTCCAAATCAAGTAGCCCTTACAGTTGGCTCCGTCTTCAATGGCACGGTGAAGTTCACGCAGATGTCCTTTGACAAAATCGATACGATAGTCGTCCTGAATCATGCTATTAACACGGAATTTATCTTCACCTTCAACACCCATGCCGTTTTCGGTCAGCATCCACTCAATATTACCATAATTTTCCTTGATGTTTTGAGCGATATGATAAATCCCTTGCTCGTAGATTTCCCAACCACGGTGTGGATTGATCTTACGGCCCGGCATGATATAAGGCTCGTAAAAATGTTCTGGCAAGAGGGGACTGTCTGGATGCTTGGCAAAACGTGGCGCCATAACGCGCAAAGGCTGATAGTAGTTCACTCCAAGAAAGTCCACTGTGTGCTCCCGAATGACTTCTAACTCTTCAACAGTGTACTCTGGCAGCAAATCGTGCTCTGCTAAAATCTCTACTAACTCTTCTGGATAAGCTCCCAGTACAGACGGGTCTAAGAAAGATTGAGCTTGAAAGAGATCGGCAATGCGAGCAGCCTTGACATCCGCAGGATGCTGGCTACGTGGATAAGCTGGTGTCAAGTTAAGGACAATCCCAATCTTAGAATCAGGCAAAATCTCATGACAGGCCTTAACCGCAAGACTACTAGCCAGTTGTGTGTGATAGGCAACCTTAACCGCTGCTTCTGCATCCACCTTATGTGGATAATGGGCATCGTAAAAATAGCCAAATTCCACAGGAACAATGGGCTCGTTAAAGGTAATCCATTGGTCCACCAAGTCACCGTATGTCTCAAAACAAAAACGGGCATAGTCTTCATAAGCCTTGACAGTCGCCTTATTTTCCCAACCATCCCCATCTTCTTGAAGAGCAAAAGGCAGGTCAAAGTGATAGAGATTGACTAAGAGGAGAATGCCCTTGGCCTTAATAGCCTCAAAAACCTGACGGTAGAAAGCCACCCCTTGCGGATTGACCTCTCCACGACCTTGCGGGAAAATACGAGACCACTGAATAGAAGTTCGGAAGGCTGTATGCCCAGTCTCTACCAAAAGCTCAATATCCTTTTCCCAGTTTTCATAGAAGGTCGATGTTTTAGCAGGTCCAATTCCATTGTAGTAGCGGTTTGGCTCTACTTGATACCAATAATCCCAGAGATTATCTCCCTTGCCGTCACCTGGCACTCGCCCTTCTGTCTGTGGTCCAGAAGTGGAGGAACCCCAGACAAAATCCTTTGGAAATTTTAGCATAGCTTTACCTCTTCATTTACTCATTTTTCCCATTATACAGAAAAAACAAGGTAAAAACTAGTTACATTTTTGCCTTGTTTTTCTTCTGATTATAGTTTTATTTCTTGCTTAGGATTTCAAGGGTTTCGAGCAAGTTGTCTGCATGAACTTCGATGGTGTCACCAGTCGCCTTGATCTTGACTTCTACGATACCATCAGCTGCTTTTTTACCTACAGTGATACGGATTGGCAGACCAATTAAGTCGCTATCGCTAAACTTCACTCCGACACGTTCGTTACGGTCATCTGTCAAGACTTCGTAGCCAGCTCCCATCAAGTTGGCTTCAAGTTTTTCTGTTAAGGCTTGCGCTTCTTCGTCTTTGACATTGACAGTGATCAGGTGCACATCAAATGGTGCCAATTCTTTAGGGAAGTTAACTCCCCAAGCATAACGGTATTCACCTTTTGGCGTTTTGTTAACAAAGAGGCGAGCGTGTTGCTCTATAACGGCTGAGAGGAGACGACTAACACCAATACCGTAACAACCCATGATGATTGGCACAGCACGACCATTTTCGTTCAAAACATCTGCTCCCATGCTTGCTGAGTAGCGAGTTCCGAGTTTGAAAATATGACCGATCTCGATACCACGCGCAAAGTTTAGGACACCTTGTCCGTCTGGTGAAATTTCACCCTCACGAACTTCGCGGATATCTACATATTCTGCAGTGAAATCACGACCTGGGTTCACACCCGTCAAGTGGTAGCCATCTTCGTTAGCCCCCACAACAGCATTGCGAACATCTTGCACCTTACGGTCTGCAATGATTTTCACATTTTCTGGCAAACCAACTGGGCCAAGCGAACCAAAGCCGGCTTGAACAGCACTTGCGACTTCTTCTTCGCTCGCAACATCAAAGAAATCTGCACCCAAATGGTTTTTCAACTTGACTTCGTTGAGTTGGTCATTTCCAACTAGAAGGGCTGCAACAAGTTCTCCATCTGCCATGTAGAAGAGAGTTTTAATCGTTTGCTCTTCTGGCACGTTAAGGAAGGCTGCCACTTCATCAATGGATTTAACACCTGGAGTTTCGACGCGAATCACTTCTTCTTCCGCAACGACACGGTTGCTTGGTTTATACTCGTTTGTTGCCATTTCTAAGTTAGCTGCATAGCTAGACTCACTTGAGTAGGCAATGGTATCTTCACCAGAAACCATCCATTTGAGCAATTCTGCCTTGATTTCTTCTTGCACTTCTGCAGGAATTTCATCAAATGAGGCAACTGACTTGTCTAAGACAACCCAGCGGTCGAGGTCTGTACGGGCTGGTGTAATGGCCATAAATTCTTGGCTATCCTTACCACCCATAGCGCCACCGTCACCGATGATGGCCTTGAAGTCCAAGCCACTACGAGTGAAAATACGTTCGTAGGCCGCCTTGTACTCGTCATAAGTCACATCCAAACTATCGTAATTAGCATGGAAACTATATCCGTCTTTCATGATAAACTCACGCGTGCGGAGAAGGCCGTTACGTGGACGTTTTTCATCACGGTACTTAGGTTGAATTTGGTAAAGGTTGAGTGGCAATTGCTTGTAAGACTTGACAGAGTCACGAACAATAGCTGTAAAAGTTTCTTCGTGTGTCGGACCTAGGATAAAGTCTGACTTTTCACGATTTTTCAGTTTATAAAGGTCTTCACCATAGGTTTCATAACGACCAGATTCACGCCAAAGATCAGCACTGAGAAGGGCAGGGGCCAACATCTCCACCGCACCAATCTTGTCAAACTCTTGGCGCATGATATTCTTAGCCTTTTCAATCACACGGTTAGCGAGTGGTAGGTAAGAATAAACACCAGCAGAGACTTGACGAACATAACCAGCACGCAACATAAGGGCATGGCTGATAACTTGAGCATCGCTTGGCATTTCGCGAAGCGTAGGGATTAGCATTTTACTTTGTTTCATAATATTCCTCGATTATCTAAAAGAAGAGTCGCATAATGTCATTCCAGGTCACAGCTAGCATCAAGACAACCATGATAACTACACCAGCCATGGTGACATAGGTTTCAATTTCTTGTTTAAGGGGTTTACGGCGGATAGCCTCTAGGATATTGAGCACAATCTTTCCACCATCCAAAGCCGGGATCGGAATCAAGTTAAAAATCCCGATATTGATGGAAATCATAGCTAGGAAATAGAGGACATTCTCAAGACCATTTTTAGCAGCATCGCTACTTGCCTTAAAAATGGCAACGGGACCACCGAGTTTGTTCAAATCTGGATGGAAAATCAAGTTTTTCAGAGCCGAAAGGATACGGAGCCCTGAATCAGCAGCAGTTGTAAATCCACCAACAAACATGGATAGAAAGTCTGACTTGACCCCCGGTTGAATCCCAAGAATGTAACGTCCCTGATTTTCTTCTGGAGTCACAGTGACTTGTTTTTCGCTACCATTTTCAGAAATGGTCACATCCAAGGTCGGAGCGGTCTTGTCCTTGGTATCTGCTTCCACAGCCTGGGTCAAGTCTTGCCAATTTTTAACCTCATGCGAGCCGACCTTAGTAATTTGAGCTGTCTCAGCTACACCCACCTTAGCCAAAGCTCCCTCTGGCATGACGTGAAAGAGATTTGTCTGAGTATCTCTAACACCGCCCTGCAAAAAGATCAAGATCCAAAAAACAACAACACCTAAGATAAAGTTATTCATAGGACCTGCAAAGTTGGTGATGAGCTTGCCCCAGATAGAAGCATTTTGATACTGTACATCCAAAGGAGCGATGCGCACTTCGGTTCCATCTTCTTCAACAACCGTCGCATCATGATCCACTGCAAAAGTCTTTTCTTCTTCCAGGACCAACCCCTTGATAAAGAGCTTGTCTTCAAAGTCAAACTGAGTTACCTGCATAGGAAGAGCCGTTTGATCCAGTTTCTTCCCTGAGAGGTTGACCCGTTTGACCTTGCCATCGTCGGCAAGTGTTAAACTGACTGGAGTTCCTGTCTTGATTTCCGTTGCATCATCACCCCAGCCTGCCATACGAACATAGCCTCCTAGAGGAAGGATCCGAATGGTATAAGCAGTGCCATCCTTACCGATATGGGAAAAAATCTTGGGCCCCATACCAATGGCAAATTCACGAACTAGAATGCCTGATTTCTTGGCAAAGTAAAAATGTCCAAACTCATGCACCACCACTATAATCCCAAAAACGAGGATAAAGGTTAGCAATCCAATCATTCAATCTTCCTTTCTTTAAAACAGGCCAAATAAGTGCATCATTGGAAACACAACCAACATGCTGTCAAAGCGATCCAATACACCGCCATGTCCAGGGATAAATTTTCCAGAATCCTTGACACCGAAATGGCGTTTCATAGCACTCTCAATCAAGTCACCAAACTGACCTGCCACACTGAAGAAGGTGGCAAAAAGACTCATCCTATAAATTCCATAGGGAAGAGCAACTGTACTGTCCACTAGCATGAAGAGTACTGTTATCAGTACCGCACCTAGAACACCCCCAACAAAGCCCTCAATACTCTTATTAGGAGAAACTCTCGGGGCTAACTTATGCTTGCCAAAATTCACCCCCGTCAGATAAGCTGCACTATCTGTCGCCCAAACGATAAAGAGAGCCAGGAGAACCTTATCAAATCCAGCTATACGAGCATCTAGTAAGGCATTGAAACCAAAACCAACATAAAAACTCACAGCAATTGGAAAGGCAGCATCTTCAATCGTATAGTTTTTACTGAAAACAGTCGTTCCTAACATAATTGTAATCAAAACACTGTAGGCAACTACATTGCCATCAACCGGCAAAAAAGTTAGGTAATTTTCTAAGGGGACTGTGAGAGCAAAGGTTGCAAGGAGGGTCAAGGTGCCCTCAATGGTCATGGTCTTTAGTCCCTTCATGTGCAGGAGCTCATGAACAGCCAGCATAGCTATCAAGCCAATTCCTATCTGCAACAAGAGCCCTCCAACAAATAAGACGGGAAGGAAGATAAGCAGAGCCAGTCCAGCAAACAGTGTTCTCTCTTGTAAATCCTTGGTCATATTTTCTCCTAAACTCCTCCAAATCGGCGATGACGACGATTATAGGCAAGAATGGCTTCCTGTAAGGCTTCCTCGTCAAAATCAGGCCACAGGGTATCCGTAAAATAGAGCTCACTATACGCCCCCTGCCATGGAAGGAAATTGCTCAAGCGTAATTCTCCACTTGTACGAATAATCAAGTCCGGATCTCGCACATCCTTAGGCAAATGTTGGGTGAAGAGATAGTTGCCAATCAATTCCTCTGTGATATCACCCGGATTGATTTTCGCATCTAAAACATCCTGAGAAATTAGCTTAACAGCCTGTGTAATCTCAGCACGTCCACCATAGTTAAGAGCAAAATTGAGAATCAAACCCGTATTGTTCTTAGTCAATTCCTCTGCTTTTGTCAAAGCTTCAAAAGTCGGCTTAGGCAGACGGTCCGTCTCCCCAATCATCTGAATTTTAACATTATTTGCATGCAATTCAGGAACATAGTTATCATAAAACTCGACTGGTAAGTTCATGATAAACTTGACTTCCTGATCCGGACGAGTCCAATTTTCCGTAGAAAAAGCATAGACCGTAATAACCTTAACGCCCAGCTTGTTGGCCGCCTTGGTCACCTTTTGAAGGGCTTCCATCCCCGCCTTATGACCAAAAACCCGTGGTTGCATGCGTCTTTTAGCCCAGCGACCATTCCCATCCATGATGATGCCAATATGATTAGGAACCTGTATTGGAACCTCTACTTCTGCAGCTTTATCTTTCTTAAAAAATCCAAACATGATCTTATTCCTATTCAAAAATCTATCGTTTTATTATACCATACTTCCCTATTTTCTTCTATTGCTAAGTTACTATCATTTCTTGTAAGTAACAAAAAATAAGCCGCCTGATTGGGCGACTTTATTTTATAGGGAGATTATTATGAAAAAGTTTTAGGAGTTTAAGTTAAGTTTCTCTTAACTTATGGACTTAGTATACCGTTCCTAACTTAAACTTTTCTTAAGTTTTTTGAAAAAGTGAGATTTTCCCATTTTTCTTGCCAATTTTTCTTGGACAGGCGTTCTTGATAGAGCTTCATCCGGTCCTCATTCTCTAAAAAATGAGGAGTAGGGGAAACTTGAAACTTTAAAATATCCTCTATACCATAAGGCGCAAAGAACTCTAAAGTTGCATCGTCATGCAAGCGAAGGCCTATCGCCGTACAGCGTTCCGGATATTTACTCATGGCATCACGAGAACTCGTGTAAGGCGCTGTGTGGGGACTGTGCAGATGCATATAGACCTGATTTTTCAACTCCCACTGATACTGAGGGAAATCTTCTCTCAGCTTGTTCTCTAGGGATACTGTTTCCTCATAAGAAACATCTGGATCAAAGAAAATCACATCCACATCCGTCTCACGGTCAAAAGGCGATTTGTCTGACAAGAGATTCCAGATGAAATTCCTGACAGAACCTGCTGCCAACCACGAATCTTTCAGATCAAGGTCACGGATGATGGTCAGAATGGTCATCATATCTAGATTTTCTCTAAAAACCTCTAGAATATCTTGTTCATTTTTCACTGTATTCATAACCTAAATGTTCATATGCCTTAGCAGTTGCCACCCGTCCAGAACGAGTTCGCATGATGAAACCTTTCTGAATCAAGTAAGGTTCGTACATATCTTCGACTGTCTCACGCTCCTCGGCAATATTAACAGAAAGAGTTCCTAAACCGACAGGACCACCACCGTACATCTCAATCATGGTGCGAAGGATTTTTTGGTCTACATAGTCCAAACCTTCACGGTCTACATCCAGCATGGTCAAAGCCTTATCCGTAATCACATCATCAATCAAGCCATTCCCCATAATCTGGGCAAAATCGCGCACGCGCTTGAGGAGACGATTGGCGATACGAGGAGTTCCTCGACTGCGTAAGGCCAACTCCGAAGCTGCCTCATGGGTGATTTCCATCTCAAAAATATCTGCTGTCCGCTCAACAATCTCTGTCAAGTCAGCGTGGGCATAGTATTCCATATGACCCGTAATCCCAAAACGTGCTCGCAGAGGATTTGAAAGCATACCGGCTCGGGTTGTCGCACCAATCAAGGTAAAAGGTGGCAAGTCCAGATGAACACTGCGACTACCTTCACCAGCCCCAATCATGATATCAATGTAGAAGTCCTCCATGGCACTATAAAGCACCTCTTCCACCGACATGGGCAAGCGATGAATCTCGTCAATAAAGAGAACGTCTCCAGGTTCCAAATCATTCAAAATCGCTACCAGATCCCCCGCTTTTTCAATGACAGGACCAGACGTTTGCTTGAGATTGACTCCCAGTTCATTGGCAATAACAAAGGCCATGGTTGTTTTCCCGAGACCTGGAGGACCAAATAAAAGAACATGGTCCAGTGCCTCATCCCGCATTTTGGCAGCCTCGATAAAGATTTGCAGCTGGTCCTTGACCTTATCCTGCCCAATATATTCACGTAAATACTGGGGACGGAGGGTACGTTCTACCAACTCCTCATCCCCCATGATTTCATTATCTAAAATTCTACTCATGGCTCTATTATATCAAAAATCCAAGCCACAAACAAAAAAGCCACCTGATTGGGTGGCCTCTTTAGGGAGATTATTTATGAAAAAGAAAAGTTTAGGATTTCATTAAATAAAGGGTACTCAATGAAAATCGAAATCAGACTAGGCAGATAGACGCAAGCATAACTATAGTTAGCTAAGTCGACTCTAACGAAGTATGGTGAGATTTTCGAAGAGTATTAGGAGGTCTTTATTTAATGATTATATGATACAAGATGAATCTTAAAGCTAACTTAATTTTTTCTTTGATTTATCATTTTTTTAAAAATTTTTTTCAAATGGATTTTTCCTCTCCAAGCCATAAAAAAGCCACCTGATTGGGTGACTTCTTTAGGAGATTATGATGAAAAAGAAAAGTTTAGGATTTCATTAAATAAAGTTAGGAGGTCTTTATTTAATGATTATATAATACAGGAAAAGGCTTAAACTTTACTTAAGAAAAAATAATTATTTTATTTTTTTCGATCTACCCAAATCATTCCTGTACAATCATAAGTAGATAAGGTTTCAAAGCCCAAGGAACGATAAAATCCCAAGGTTTTCTCTGTCTGTTCGGTCACTAGTTGGACTTGATAGGCATCTTTGAAGTCACCTAAAGCCTCTTTCATCAAGTCGCTACCAATCCCTTGGCGCTGATAGCTAGGCAAAACGATCAAATCCTGGACAAAAATCGATGAAAAACCATCTCCGACCAAACGGACCAAGCCCACCACGGCATCGCCATCAAGTGCCAGATAAATCGCTAATGAGTGAGACAAGGCTTTCTTCAACATCTGAGGTTGATGGGTATAATTTGTCCATCCAACTGCCTGATAGAGATGCAAAACATCCTCTAGCTTGACAATTTCTTGCCTTCTAATAGTCATCATCTCAATACCTCTCAGAATTCTCTTAAGCTCTTGTACTGCCGTCCATTTTTATCAAAATTTTCAGGAGCTAGCCATGCTTCCAAACGAGCTTTGACTTGAGGCCAGTCCTTATCAATCATAGAGAGCCAATCCGTATCCCTCGTACGCCCCTTATAAACGACTGCCTGACGGAAGGTTCCTTCATAGACAAAGCCCAAACGCTCCGCAGCTCGTCTTGATGGGATATTTAGAGAATCACATTTCCATTCGTAGCGACGATAGTTAAGCTCCTCAAAAACATATCGCGCTAGGAGATACTGAGCCTCTGTCCCTATACGTGTTCCCCTGAGCTCTGGAGAAAAAGTGACGGCACCCACTTCTATTACTCGGTTATTCTGGTCAATGCGCATGAGAGAAAAAGTTCCCAAGGCCTTACCAGTTGCCTTGTCTACAATCGCATAGTAAAAGCGATCCTTACGAGCCAACATCTGATTTAAAAGGCTAACCAGTTCCTCCATATCTGCCACTGGTTCCTGAAAGAGGTAGGTCCACATCTCCCGAGGAGTACCTGGACCATAAACAGCTAATAAATCCTCCGCATGCTTTTCCACCGAAAGAGCCTCTATCCGAGCGTAGCGCCCTTCTAAGAAATCAATGGAAGGCAATTCTCCTGGAGTATAACCTTCCATTGACTCACCAATTATCTGACCATATTCATTTACTGGCATCGTTTTTCTCCTTGCTTTACGCTGAAAATACTATATCATAATTTGCTCTATATGGAAACTAGCACTCTCCTCAAACCTCATCCTCAACACTACATTAGTGATTCGTTTTCTTTCTTTTATCTTCTAAGGCCTGATTAATTCGTTGGGTGAGCTTGTGAGTTTGCCAGATCTGGTACAACCATATCAGTCCATAAATTAATAAGAAAAAGAACCAAAGCAAGGGACTCAACAAGGCTGAACCCCAGCCAAAAAATAGGTAGGTCAATACTAAAATAGTAGCTGTCGCTAACAAATGAACTCCTACACGCATACTATAAGCAAGAAACTCTAGCCTTTCAAGGATTAAGGTCAATACCCCCATAATTCCGCTCATCAAAAACAAAGCTAGAATATTTTTTGTCGTTGGTGTGGGATAGGTAATACCTGAATAAAACTGAGCCAATAACACCAAACTCAAATAAACAAAGGAGGCCGTACGCATTCCCGATACAAAATAAGCAATCAATCGCTTCATGATTTTCTCCTATAAACCTAGATAATCCATTAAGGACTTAACGTATTTCCGACTCACACTCGATTTGATACCCCGAGTCATCTTAGCCATCATGTTCCCTGAAAAGCTATCCGATAATGACTCTAGATGGTCAATGTTTATAATTGAATGACGTGATATCTGTATAAAGTTACGTCGGTTAACCCGATTCTGAAAGTTTGTCAATGTTTCCTTAGTTTTATAAATCCCATCTACCGTATAAATGGTCAACAAATTTTTATCGATATCTGCTAGAATAAGATCCTCAATTTTCACCATAACCAGATGATCATCCGTTCGAATAGGAATGACCACCTGATTGGTCGTTGAAAATTGTTCTAAATACTCCATGACCTCTCTTGCTTGGTCGGTTAACTGAGCTGCCTGAATTAAAATGTGTGGGTCTTTTTCTGAAAACTCTGTCTTCATTTCAAAACGAATCTTCATTTTCTCTCCAATACATCTTTATTTTCTCTTGCTAAACACTTTAACAAATAAAAGCCAAAGAAGAATAGCGACGAGACTGATAATAACCACTATAAAGTATGTTTCTCCCTTTGTCAATAGTTCTTGCCAGTTGATTTGGATTCCCATTTTTTCTTGAAATTCCTGTAACAGACTGTTATTTCCTGAAAATGCGGTCTCTAACCGCTCTTTCATCAAGACTTGTCGATAAAGAGAAGCAATATAAGTTGCAGGGGTACATTTCATGAAAAGCTGTGCAGAATCAGGTAATACTCCAATAGGGATATAAGTTCCTACTAAAAATCCAGAAGCAGTTCCCACTATCGTTGCCAGTTTACCAAGGCTATCTACAGATTGAAAACGGTAAATCAAGAGAACATTTACCAAACTTGAAAGCAGACTGCTTAACAACATAATCAAAGCGATTTCCGGTAAATGACTGATAACTGGACTTTCTTTAAAATAAAGGCTCATAACAGCAAACATAAACACCTGCATGACAAAAGAAATGATAATACTGCTGATTAGATAGGACGCCTGTAAGCCCCAGCTACCTAAATCTGTCAAGAAAAGATCTTGATCTACTTGATTTTCACGATCCTGTACCATTTGTGTAAGAGCCGTAAAACTGGTTGTCATCCCAGTCACAGCCAAGGTCCCACCCATCAGCCAGTTGTTTAAAAGGTTCGTATTATCAGGGAGTTGAGACCAAGCATCCGTCAAGTTCTTCTGCAAAAAAATGATATAAAGGAGGAAGGAAATCAATGCCCCCAATAATGAGAAAAATACTCCCGAACGATTACGAAAATATAAGATAAAATTCCGTTTCAATAAAGCTAGCATTAGCGAACCTCTCTTCCTGTAAGTGCAATAAAGGCATCATCCATAGTACCTGGGCGAAACTCAAAAGAATCAATTTCTTCTCGAACTTTTGCCAAATATTCAATGGCTTCCTGTGACGTCCTTGGATAAAAAAGATATTCCAACTCATTTTCTTCCTCTACTGTCATTCCAGTCTGTAGCAGCTTTTCTAAATCCTTCATTTCTTTAAAACGAATTTTTAGGATATTAGATGCATACTGACTTTTAATAGCAGTCGCAGAACCTTGCGCAATCACTTTCCCATGATCAACGATATAGATCTGATCCGCTTCATCTGCTTCATCCAGATAATGAGTCGTTAAGATAATAGTCATCCCTTCATCCTTTTGTAGTCGATACAGTAGATCCCAGATGGATTTGCGCGTCTGAATATCAAGACCTGTGGTTGGTTCATCCAAGAAAAGAATATCTGGTCGCGAAAGAAGAGCACGTGCAATATCAACCCGACGTTTTTGCCCACCTGACAAAGTCCCATATAGTTGTTTCTGGAAAGCCGTCAAACCCAGTTGATGAATCAAATCATCCACACGACTTGCTGCAATCTCCTTATACTGTTGAGCACGAATCGTGAGATTTTCCCTAACCGTCAACATCTCATCCAGTACACTGACTTGAAAAACAACTCCGATTTTCGTATTTGACGCATATCGAATCTGACCTTGTGTCGGCTTTTTCAAACCGATTAACATGGAAATGGTGGTTGATTTCCCTGCACCATTGGGTCCCAAAATAGCATTGAAACTTCCTTTTTCAAACTCTAACTGAATATCATCGACAGCCATATGGTTGCCGTACCGTTTAGTCAAATACTTAGCTTGTAAAATCATATTTTTTCCTCCTCTTTACCACACTAGTTTAACAAAAAGAATGAAAGAAAAATCGACTTTTGAGATAAGTAGTTAAAATGAAAGGACAAGTGGTAAAATAATGGGGGCTAAGTTAAAGTGCTGCAGGCTGCAACCGTTTTTCTCCTATCGAATCACTAGAGGATGTTGAAAAACACTTACAACCACACATTATATTTTTAAACCTGCGCTATAAAAGAGGAGTTTTATAACATCCGGCAGAAAAATCCAAGAGTCAATAGTATTGTTCTCGCTAAACCAAACAATAAAAAATGAATCAGAAATCATGGCACACACTCCCTTCTAGTAAAATGAAAATGCTGAATGGGGCAGGATTAAATTTAAAGTAAGCAAGTATGGTCCTGAATTTGAAACTGCCATTAACGATAAGTCTATCTATTAGGAAAGAAATCTTCAATACAAGCAAAAACAGCTCTTGTTATCCAAGAAGAGCTGTTCTATTTTATGAAAGAGAGAGTCACTAGTGTCCCTTGTGCTTCTCTCTACGTTTTTGCTGTTTGCGTTCAAATTTCTCTTGCTTGAGCAATTGCTTTTGGAGACTGGACTGTTGTTTTGAATGCTTTTTCCGTTCCTCATACTGCAACTGTAAAAGCTCTTGTGACTTAGAAGAAACTTTCTGCTTCACCTGTTTCTTTACAGCTCGCTGCAGACGCTTCGGATTCTTAATCTTCACATGCTGTTTAACTGTCGCCTCTGGACTAAAAGATAACCGAGCAAACTGAGTCTGTAAAAGTCTCAAAATTTCATCCTCTTTTGGTTCCTGACCAAATGTCACACGACAAACTTGATAAGTTTCCTCATACTCTTGTGCAAACAATCCATGCCAAAATCCATCTTCAAAATACACTGTCAAGCCAATTGAAACGATTTCCACGACAGCACCTCCTTAAATCTATCCCTAAGAATGGACAACCAAGGAGGAAGGTTACTGATAGGCTTACCTACGTCTGGACTACCAACCAGAACTGTGTTTTTATCTTAGTTGGGACTATTATAGCATAATCCAATTTAAAAATCCTCCAGATTCTACTCTGAAGGATTCCTATCTTATTTCACAACGATATTAACGAGTTTGTTAGGTACCGCAATCACCTTCACGATTTCCTTACCGTCAATCTCCGCTTTAACTTTTTCATCCGCTAGAGCGATTTCTTGCAATTCTTCACGTGACAGGTCTTTAGCGACCATCAATTTGGCACGGACTTTACCTTTGATTTGGACGACGATTTCGATTTCATCTTCAACTAATTTGCTTTCGTCCCATGTTGGCCAAGCCACGTAAGAGATGGACTCACCTGTTGCTGCAACAGTTTGCCAGAGTTCTTCTGCCAAGTGAGGTGCAAATGGGGCGATCAATTGGATAAAGCCTTTGGCGTAGTCCACATAGAGTTTGTCTTCCTTATTAGCAGCGTTGACAAAGACCATAAGTTGGGCAATGGCTGTATTGAATTTCATGGACTCGATTTGCTCAGTGACAGATTTAACTGTTTCATTGTAAACCTTGTCAAGAGCACCATTGTTTTCCGCAGTGATTTCTTTACTTGTAATCAAACGATAAACACGGTCTAAGAATTTACGGCTGCCTTCTAACCCTTCTTCGCTCCAAGCGATAGATGCATCCAGCGGCCCCATGAACATTTCATAAACACGAAGGGTATCGGCACCGTATTGTTCCACTACGTCGTCTGGGTTGACAACGTTCTTGAGCGATTTAGACATCTTGGCTGGCGCTTGCTCCAACTCTTCTCCTGTTTCCACATGGAAGAAGGAACCGTCACGTTTCTCAACCTTGTCAGTTGCCACAAGAGCGCCACGGTGGTCACGGTAGCTTGTTCCCAAAATCATTCCTTGGTTAAAGAGTTTTTGGAATGGTTCCTTAGTCGGAACAACACCGAGGTCATAGAGGAATTTGTGCCAGAAACGAGCGTAAAGCAAGTGAAGTACAGCATGCTCTGCACCACCCACATAGATATCTACTGGCAACCATTGTTTGAGGAGGTCCTCATCAGCCAATTTTTCTGTGTTATGTGGGTCGATATAGCGGAGGTAGTACCAACTCGAACCTGCCCATTGTGGCATGGTGTTGGTTTCACGACGACCTTTGACCCCATCTTCACGAGTTACTTCAAGCCAGTCTGTCAAGTTAGCCAATGGACTCTCCCCAGTACCTGAAGGGCGAATGTCCTTGGTTACAGGCAAGACAAGTGGGAGTTCATTTTCAGGAACAGCCGTTGAAGTCCCATCTTCCCAATGAATGACTGGAATTGGCTCACCCCAGTAACGTTGACGGCTAAAGAGCCAGTCACGGAGACGGTAGGTGACTTTTTCTTGACCGCAGCCTTTTTCTTCCAACCAAGCCACAATCTTAGCAATAGCGTCTTCTTTGTTAAGGCCATCTAGGAAGTCTGAATTGACATGAAGACCATCTTCTGTGTAAGCAGCTTCTGCTACATTTCCACCTTCTAGCACTTCTACGATTGGAAGGTCAAATTGTTTGGCAAATTCCCAGTCACGTTGGTCATGGGCAGGTACAGCCATTACCGCACCTGTACCATAGCTAGCAAGAACATAGTCGGCAATCCAGATTGGAATTTCCTTGCCATTTACAGGGTTAATGGCATAAGCGCCCGTCCAAACACCAGTTTTTTCCTTAGCAAGGTCAGTACGAGCCAAGTCAGACTTAAGACTAGCTTGGTGTTTGTAGTCTGCAACTGCATCAGTTTGCTCTGGACTTGTGATAGCGTCAACCAAGTCATGCTCAGGAGCCAAAACGGTGAAGGTCGCACCGAAAAGCGTATCAGGACGAGTGGTAAAGACGGTAAATTCCTTGTCAGTCCCTTTCACTTTAAAGGTGACATTGGCACCAGTTGATTTCCCGATCCAGTTACGTTGCATATCCTTGATAGACTCTGGCCAGTCCAACTCATCCAAGTCGTTAAGCAAGCGCTCTGCATAGGCCGTAATTTTGAGCATCCATTGGCGCATTGGTTTGCGGACAACTGGATAGCCTCCACGCTCAGAAGTTCCGTCAGGAAGGACTTCTTCGTTGGCAATGGCTGTTCCCAATTCTTCCACCCAGTTTACTGGTACTTCCGCTTCATAGGCCAAGCCTTTTTCGTAAAGCTTAGTAAAGATCCACTGAGTCCACTTATAGTAGTTTGGATCTGTTGTGTTGACTTCACGATCCCAGTCGTAAGAGAATCCAAGCGCATTGATTTGACGTTTGAAGTTAGCAATGTTTTCTGCTGTGAATTCCGCTGGGTCATTTCCTGTGTCCATAGCGTACTGCTCAGCTGGCAAACCAAAGGCATCCCATCCCATTGGGTGAAGGACGTTGTATCCTTGCGCACGTTTGTAACGGCTGAGGATATCGGTTGCTGTATAACCTTCTGGGTGTCCTACGTGCAATCCAGCTCCTGAAGGATATGGGAACATGTCGAGAGCATAAAACTTCGGTTTTGATGCATCTGTTCCTGTCTTAAATGTATGATGTTCTGCCCAGTAGCCCTGCCACTTAGGCTCAATTTCTTTATGATTGTAAAAACTCATGGTCTCTCTCCAATTTTATGATGTTACTATTATACCATTTTTAGGGGAATTTGAAAGACGAGAAATGTTCTTTTAGACTTGGATAACAAGAAATACTGAGTCGCAAATCCACCTTATTTAACAGGAAAAAAATTAGCTCCTAATCGGAGCTAACTTCTATCAATTTTTTATTTCTTCCATCTTCTCACGTCCTAGCTCTCGATAACTACGGTCACCAACAACCTCAACGCTAAACTGACCGTCCTCATATTCAAGAATCGTCACGCTACCATTATCGAGGCCATGCGGATGCATACCATTAATCAAATAAACAATGGTCCCAATGGTCATTCCATGGCTTACGACGAGAGCATTGCCCCCACCTTGTTCTTCCATTTCTTTGGCAATCGCTTCAAAGCCTTCCTTGATTCGACCACTGAGTTTTTCCCAACCTTCAGCCCAGCCTGCAGTATCAACCTCAACTAGACCTTCTGCTAGCTCCGCATAGGACAACTGATGAACATGGTCTACATTGAAAATTCTCGGAATCAAGCCCATAAAGAGGTCCCCATCATAGGCCCCATCAAAACTACCAAAGCACCACTCTCTGATGCGCTTGTCCATGCGGTAAGGGATTTTTCCCTCCAAACCAAGTTCTTCTAGGATAATTCCCATAGTTTGAATGGTGCGCCCTGAATCACTGGAATAAGCGCGGTCAAATTGTAAACCAGACTCTCTCAAGCCAATTCCCAGTTCATGGATTCCCAACTCACCTTCTGCGGTTAGAGGCGTATCACTCCATCCTTGTGCACGTCCAATCGTGTTAAACATCGTTTTCCCATGACGGACCAAGTACAATCTTACTTTAGACATTTTCTATCCTCCATTTCTTCTATTATATCATGGATCAAAGAAATATTCGGCTTTCAAAAGCAAAGCCAACATTTGTAAATTATCCAAAAGAAAAGCTACCCTCATGGTAGCTTCCCTAGGAGATTATTATGAAAAAATTTAGGATTTCTATTAAATAAAGTTAGGAGGTCTTTATTTAATGATTATAGTATACACCGTCATCCTTAAACTCAACTTAAATCCTCTCACTTTTTATTAATTTTTAAAACTATGGATTGGCGCAGGAATTTGGCCACCGCGAGAGATGAAATCAACAGACGAAGCCCCGTTAACTTTCATCACTGGAGCTGTTCCTAGCAAGCCACCAAACTCAATCATATCGCCTTCTTTGCCCTTTGGAATAATACGGACAGCCGTTGTTTTCATGTTAATAACACCGATGGCCGCCTCATCCGCAATCATAGCTGCAATGGTTTCAGCAGGCGTATCTTCTGGAATGGCAATCATATCCAGTCCAACAGAACAGATAGCTGTCATGGCTTCTAGTTTCTCTAAATTCAGAGAGCCATTTTGCACCGCAGCAATCATCCCCTCATCTTCAGAAACGGGGATAAAAGCACCTGACAAGCCACCGACTTGGTTACAAGCCATCACTCCACCCTTCTTAACTTGGTCATTCAAAAGAGCGAGGGCAGCCGTCGTCCCATGCGTACCAACTGTTTCTAATCCCATTTCCTCAAGGACACGTGCCA
Source organism: Streptococcus sp. CM6 (assembly GCF_000526095.1). Lineage (NCBI taxonomy): Bacteria > Bacillati > Bacillota > Bacilli > Lactobacillales > Streptococcaceae > Streptococcus > Streptococcus sp. CM6. The sequence continues at coordinate 58,437 of NZ_JATS01000012.1, forward strand.
CAGAGTCTCCAACTGCAGGAGTTGGTGCCAAACTTAGGTCTACAATCCCAAAGTCAACTCCAAGGCGTTCGCTCGCCATTTGACCGACCAGCTGACCGATACGAGTAATCTTGAAGGCTGTTTTCTTGACTGTTTCCGCTACTACATCAAAACTCTGACCACGAACTTTCTCCAAGGCGCGTTTGACAACACCAGGACCTGAAACACCAACATTGATGATGACATCTGCTTCACCGACACCATGGAAGGCCCCCGCCATAAAAGGATTGTCCTCAACAGCGTTAGCAAATACGACCAACTTAGCCGCTCCCATATCTGATAAGTTCGCTGTCTCCTTGATGATACGTCCCATATCTGCAACCGCAGTCATGTTGATACCTGACTTGGTTGAGCCAATATTAACAGACGAACAAACCTTGTCTGTCTCAGCTAGAGCGCGTGGGATAGAATTGATGAGAATTTCATCTCCTTTTTGGTAGCCTTTTTGTACCAAAGCTGAGAATCCACCGATAAAGTCAACACCAATCTCCTTGGCAGCCTTGTCAAGAGCCTTTGCCAAAACGACATAGTCCGTCGCATCAGTCGCAGCACCAATCAAGGAAATCGGAGTCACCGATACCCGTTTATTGACAATAGGAATACCAAGTTCTGCAGCAATTTCATCTCCTACAGCCACTAGATTTGCAGCTTTAGTAGTAATTTTTTGGTAAATTTTTTCAGCAGCACGTTCAATATCTGGATCAATACAGTCCAAAAGGGAAATCCCCATGGTGATGGTTCTGATATCGAAGTTCTGCTCTTCGATCATGGCAATGGTTTCCGTAACTTGTCTAATATCCATGATAACCTCCTAGATATTGTACATAGCATCAAAAATCGCTGCACTCTGAATATTGATTTTAACATTCAAGGTCTGACCAAAAGTTTCAAACTCATTTCGCAGATAAGTGAAATCCTGTTTTTCGTTACTAGAGACGACCGCCATCATGGTAAAGTATTCATCCAACACCGTCTGAGAAATATCGTCAATATTCAAACCCAACTCTGCAATCTTAGTAGACACGCCTGCAACGATCCCAGCCTTGTCCTTACCAACCACTGTAATAATAGCCTTCATTCTTATACCCCATTTCTACGATTATTAGAAAACCTGAACGTTTTTGATTTTCTTTTTTCCTAGTATAGCATATTTCCGAAAAAAATACTAAAAAACGCCTGCTTACGAAGTTGTTCTTAAGAAAAAAACAATTTCGTAAACAAGCGTCTACCCTATCAAATGATGATGAGTGTTCCCGCTAGGACCAAAGTCCCAGCGGTAGACCAGAGCTAGACTAAGAGCACAAGACTCCATCATCATAACACTCAACAAAATTGATGATTTTATACTAATTCGATGATTGCCATTGGCGCAGCATCACCACGACGTGGTTCAGTTTTAAGGATACGAGTGTATCCACCGTTACGTTCAGCATAACGAGGTGCGATTTCTGAGAACAATTTTTGAAGTGCTGTAGTAGAAGTGTACTTATCAGTTGCTTCATCATAGTTTTCAGATGCGATTTCATTACGTACGAAAGCAGCTGCTTGACGACGTGCATGCAAATCACCACGTTTACCTAGAGTAATCATTTTTTCAACAGTTTTACGGATTTCTTTAGCACGAGCTTCAGTTGTCACGATTGATTCGTTGATCAAAAGGTCAGTTGTCAAATCGCGAAGCATTGCTTTACGTTGTGAGCTAGTGCGTCCTAGTTTACGGTAAGCCATGTATTCCTCCTTTATTTATCTTTTAATCCAAGACCCAAGTCAATGAGTTTGAGTTTCACTTCTTCCAAACTCTTGCGTCCAAGATTTCGTACTTTCATCATCTCTGCTTCAGATTTTTCTGTCAAATCATGCACAGTGTTGATACCGGCACGTTTCAAACAGTTGTATGAACGCACAGACAAGTCCAGTTCCTCAATCGTACGATCCAAAATACGGTCATCCGATTCAGTATCAGCTTCTTTCATCACTTCTGCAGATTTAGCAATCTCTGTAAGATTTGTAAACAAATCAAGATGTTCTGTCAAGATACGTGCTGAAAGCCCTAAAGCATCTTCTGGAATAATTGTTCCATTTGTCAAGATTTCAAGGGTTAATTTGTCAAAACCATCGTTACTACCTACACGAGCAGGTTCAACTTGATAGTTGACTTTTGTAACTGGTGTATAAATAGAATCTACAGCAAGTGTTCCAACTGGCGCATTATCTTTTTTGTTTTCATCAGCAGGCACATATCCACGACCACTGTTAACAGTCATTGTCGCCTTTAGAGAAGAACCTTCACCGATTGTAAAGAGATAATGATCTGGATTTACAATCTCAATATCACTGTCAGTCAAAATATCTCCAGCTGTAATTTCAGCAGGACCTTCAACGTCAAGCTCAATGATTTTTTCGTCTTCAACGTATGATTTCACTGCAATCCCTTTAATGTTCAGAATGATTTGCATCACGTCTTCACGAACACCTGGAACTGTGTCAAACTCATGTAACACACCATCAATGTTGATAGATGTCACAGCTGCCCCTGGTAGAGAAGCTAGTAGTACACGACGAAGAGAGTTACCAAGAGTTGTACCGTAGCCACGTTCAAGTGGTTCGATTACAAACTTGCCATAATCTTTATTTTCATCAATTTTTGTTATATTTGGTTTTTCAAACTCAATCATTTAGTTACTCCCTCTTAAACGAAAAGCAGTGTAATGCGATGATTATACACGGCGACGTTTTGGAGGACGAGCACCATTGTGTGGCACTGGAGTCACATCACGAATTGCTGTTACTTCAAGACCAGCGGCAGCAAGCGCACGAATAGCTGACTCACGACCAGAACCTGGACCTTTTACAGTAACTTCAACTGATTTAAGACCGTGTTCTTGTGCAGATTTAGCAGCAGCTTCAGAAGCCATTTGAGCAGCGAATGGTGTAGATTTACGAGAACCTTTGAAACCAAGAGCACCAGCTGATGACCAAGCAATTGCATTACCATGCACATCAGTAATCATAACAATAGTGTTATTAAATGTAGCGTGAATATGAGCAATACCAGATTCGATATTCTTTTTCACACGACGTTTACGTGTTGGTTTAGCCAAGACTTTTACCTCCTATATTATTTTTTCTTACCAGCAATCGCAACAGCTTTACCTTTACGAGTGCGAGCGTTATTTTTAGTGTTTTGTCCACGGACAGGAAGTCCACGACGGTGACGAATACCACGGTATGAACCGATTTCCATCAAACGTTTAATGTTCAAGTTTACTTCACGACGAAGGTCACCTTCAACTTTGATTGCATCCACTTCACGACGGATAGCATCTTCTTGATCTGATGTAAGGTCACGTACACGAACATCTTCTGAGATTCCAGCAGCAGCCAAAATTTTCTTAGATGTTGAAAGTCCGATACCATAAACGTAAGTCAATGAGATTACTACGCGTTTGTCATTTGGAATGTCAACTCCAGCAATACGAGCCATGTTTTCTCCTTTCTATCTTATCCTTGACGTTGTTTGTGTTTTGGATTTGCTGGGCAAATTACCATAACACGACCATTACGACGAATTACTTTACAGTATTCGCAAATTGGTTTGACCGATGGTCTTACTTTCATTTCTTATCCCTCCAAGTTTTTCGATTATTTAAAGCGGTAAGTGATACGTCCACGTGTCAAGTCATATGGACTCATCTCGACAGTAACACGATCTCCCGCTAAAATACGAATATAGTTTTTACGAATTTTACCAGAAACTGTTGCTAAAATCTGATGTCCATTTTCAAGTTCAACCGTAAACATTGCGTTCGGCATTGTATCGACTACTTTGCCTTCAACTTCAATCACATCGTCTTTTGCCACGCAAAAGCACCTCCATAAATTTCGATTCGATGCCTCAAGACACAGAGGCAACAATTATAAGTCAGACTATCTCAGTATAACATTTGTCGCGATTTTTTGCAAGTATGAAAAACGCTTTATTTCAAATTTGTCAATACTTTTTCGATGTCTTTGAACACATCATTGATATCTTGATTTCCTTCGATATCATGAACTAAACCTTTAGCACGATAGTGAGCAATGATTGGTTCACCTTGTGCAATATTCACATCCAAACGACGCTTCACTGTCTCAGGTTTATCATCTTCGCGTTGGTAGTAATCCTCTTCTTTGTAGTCAACTGGTGGATTGAAAACTTTGTGGAAAGTTTCACCTGTTTTGCGGTGAATGATACGGCCACTCAAGCGTTCCAAGAGACAGTCTGGATTCACTTCGATGTTGATTACTCCTTCAAGTTCAATACCAAGTTCAGCCAATGTTTCATCCAAGGCATGAGCTTGTTCAATCGTACGTGGGTAACCATCTAACAAGAAACCTGTTTCTTTGATATCGTCCTGTGAAAGGCGTTCTTTAACAATACCATTTGTAACTTCGTCTGGGACCAACTCACCTTTGTCAATATATGACTTTGCGAGTACACCCATTTCAGTTTGATTAGCCATTGCAGCACGGAACATATCGCCTGTTGAGATATGTGCAACATGGAATTTCTCCACAATTTTAGCTGCTTGCGTTCCCTTACCTGCTCCAGGTAAGCCCATAATCAAAAGATTCATGATAGGATCTCCTTATTTTGTATTTAAATAGAAGCAGAAATCTATTTCAACCCCTATTTAAAAACAAAATAGAAGAGAGGAGATAAAAATCTGACAACGTCTTCGATTTTTACACTCCACTCTCTGAGCAATAGTCAATTTTATTTCCTATTACAACTATTCTGTTGTGTCTAAGAAACCAACATACTTACGTTTCAATAGATACCCTTCCAATTGTTTAATTCCTTCAATACCTGTCGAGATAATGATTAGTAGACTTGTTCCCCCAAAAGCAACAACTTCTGAAAGGCCAAATACATCTTTAGCTACGATAGGTAAGATAGAAATAACACCTAGGAAGAGAGAGCCGACAGTAGCAAGACGACGAAGAAGTTTCGACATGTATTCTTCTGTCCCTTTACCAGGACGGACCCCATGAATGTAGGCTCCACTCTTTTGCAAGTTTTCTGCTGCCTTCTCTGGATTGATCTGTACAAACGTATAGAAGAATGTAAAGAGAATGATCAACAAGGCATACATAGCAACACCTGTCGGAGACGTTGTAGATAACATTTCCTGTGCTGTACGTACCCAAGCCCAATCATGACCTGTAGCACTCAAAAATTGAAGAATGGCTGCAGGTGCTGCTGTAATGGAACTTGCAAAGATAACTGGGATAACCCCTGCTGGGTTTACCTTCAAAGGGAGGTATGAACTTGATGGGGCTCCTTGAGCAACTTTTGTATATTGGATTGGGATTTTATATTCTGCCTGTTGAACATATGTTGTAAAGTAAACAATCAACAAGACAGCGATAATCAAAATAACAACAAAGATAATAGATGAAGTCAATCGGCTACTTGGGATATTGACAAAGTAGTCAACATAGATACCCTTAATCATCTCAGGAATTGAAGCGACAATACCTGCAAAGATGATCATAGAAACACCGTTACCATATCCTTTATCTGTAATTTGTTCCCCAAGCCAAGTTACAATCATACTACCTGCTGTTAGGATGATCCCAATGGTCACAAAGACTTGTGGAGTTAAATCTGTCGTTAATAATTTCGCTCCAGATAGAGTATTAAACCCTGCTGTAATCCCGATAGATTGAACAAATGCAAGCACCAGTGCAATATAACGAGTAGCCTGGTTTAGTTTTCTCCGTCCTACTTCCCCTTGTTTGCCCCATTCTACAAACTTCGGTAAAATATCCATTTGTAGCAATTGAACAACGATAGAAGCAGTGATGTACGGACTTACACCAAGTGCAAAAACGGAGAAGTTCTTCATGGCATTCCCTGAAACAAGACTAAGCATGTTTAAGAAAGATAAACCACTGAGAGCTTCTAAACTTTTTGCATTCACCCCTGGAACAGTAATACTTGTCCCAATACGGAAAACAAGAATGATAAAAATTGTAAAGAGAATTTTTGATCGAACTTGTTTAACCTTGAGAGCTTCTTTTAATAATTTAAAAAACATGGGTCACCTCTCTTAGATGACTTCTACAGAACCACCTTTAGCAGTGATAGCTTCCTCAGCTGATTTAGAGAATTTAGCCGCTTTAACAGTCAATTTCTTAGTCAATTCACCGTTACCAAGAATTTTAACGCCTGATTTTTCAGCTTTCACAATTCCTGCTTCGATAAGCACAACTGGAGTCACTTCAGCACCATCTTCAAAGACGTTCAATTGGTCAAGGTTTACAATTGCGTATTCTTTAGCGTTGATGTTAGTGAATCCACGTTTTGGAAGACGACGGAACAATGGAGTTTGTCCACCTTCAAAACCAAGGCGAACTCCGCCACCGCTACGAGCTTTTTGACCTTTTTGACCGCGACCAGATGTTTTACCGTTACCTGATGAAGTACCACGACCAACACGGTTACGTACTTTACGAGAACCTTCTGCAGGTTTCAATTCATGAAGTTTCATTATTATTTTCTCCTCTTTTGTAAAATGCTAGCGCCGATAAGAGAGAAAAGGTTGTCTCCCTTATCAACTCGCCTATACGACGTCATCACAGATGACTATATCTAGTTTTAGGGGATGGTATACTGCACATCCCCTAAAAATCATTAGTTTACTTCTTCAACTGTTACCAAGTGAGATACTGCTGTGATCATACCACGGATAGCAGCGTTATCTTCTTTAATAACAGAGCTGTTCAATTTGCCAAGTCCAAGTGCTACAACAGTTTTACGTTGTGATGGAATGCGTCCGATTGGAGACTTAGTCAAAGTAATTTTAATTTGAGCCATTTTATCCCCTTTCTTATGCCAAATCAGAAACTGAAATACCACGAAGGGCAGCAACTTCTTCAGCGCGTTTCAATTGTTTCAAACCTTCAACAGTTGCGCGAACAATGTTGATTGGAGTGTTAGAACCAAGTGATTTAGATGTAATATCTGCCACACCTGCCAATTCCACAACGGCACGAACCGCACCACCAGCGGCAACTCCAGAACCTTCTACAGCAGGTTTCAACAATACTTTAGCTCCACCGAATTCTGAAAGAACTTCGTGTGGGATTGTTGTTCCAACCATAGGAACTTCAATCAAGTTTTTCTTAGCATCTTCTACTGCTTTGCGGATTGCTTCTGGAACTTCTTGAGCTTTACCAGTACCAAATCCTACACGACCGTTGTGGTCACCGACAACAACAAGAGCTGCGAAACGAAGACGACGTCCACCTTTAACAACTTTTGTAACACGGTTGACAGCAACTACGCGTTCTTCTAATTCAACTGCATTGTCTTTAAATGCCATTTTCTAGTGTCCTCCTATTAGAATTTCAATCCGTTTTCACGAGCTGCATCAGCCAAAGCTTTCACACGTCCGTGATATAGATATCCACCGCGGTCGAACACCACTTCTGAAATACCTTTAGCGTTTGCACGTTCTGCAACGAGTTTACCGACAGCAACGGCTTGTTCAGTTTTAGTTCCTTTTGAAACTTCTTTGTCAAGAGTTGAAGCACTTGCGAGCGTTACACCCGCTACGTCATCAATCACTTGAGCGTAGATGCCTGTATTAGAACGGAATACGTTCAAACGTGGGCGATCAGCAGTTCCAGAGAGTTTTCCGCGAACGCGACGGTGGCGTTTTTGACGGAGTTTGTTTTTATCTGGTTTAGAAATCACAGTTTTCACCTCTTTAGTTTTAAATCGCGTGCTATGCACAAAGTTGGAAAATAGGTTGGTGGTTGAAAATCAACCACTCAACATTATTTACCTGTTTTACCTTCTTTAAGACGAACGTACTCTCCAACGTAACGAATACCTTTACCTTTGTAAGGTTCTGGTGAACGAAGGCTACGTACGTAAGCAGCTGTTTGCCCAACCACTTCTTTTGAAATTCCGCTAACAACAATTGTTGTTGGGTTTGGAAGTTCAAAAGTAATTCCTTCTGGAGCTTCAACTTCATCTGGATGAGATTTACCAACAGCCAAAACAAGTTTTGATCCTTGAAGTTGTGCACGGTAACCAACCCCACGCATTTCAAGTTCTTTCTTAAATCCTTCTGATACACCAATTACCATGTTATTCAAAAGGGCACGAGTAGTTCCGTGGATAGTTTTCATTTCTTTTGAATCGTTTGGACGGTGAAGAGTTACTTCAGTACCTTCCACGCGAATTTCAATATCTTTTGAGAACTTACGAGTAAGTTCTCCTTTAGGTCCTTTTACAGTTACTACGTTGTCATTGTTAGTGACTTCAACACTAGCAGGCAACACGATAACTTTATTACCAATACGTGACATGTTTATTTTCTCCTGTTAAATTGTCAGGCCTTGACGGCCAGTTTTCACGGGGTTAAATCGATTTCTCGATTTGAAGGAACATTTAGGTTTCAATTTCAAAGTGAATCTAGGCATCGTCTCGCAGGCATAACTTTGGGTTAGGCAAGAGACGATAACGAAGAGTCACAAAGAAATTGTGAGCTAAATATTACCAAACGTAAGCGATAACTTCTCCACCAACATTCTTTTGGCGTGCTTCTTTATCAGTAAGCAAACCTTCAGAAGTTGAAAGGATAGCAATTCCAAGTCCGTTAAGAACTTTTGGAAGATCTTCACGTTTTTTGTAGACACGAAGTCCTGGTTTAGAAACACGTTTCAAGTTAGTGATAACTTTTTCACCGTTTGGTCCGTATTTAAGGAATACACGGATGATGCCTTGTTTGTCATCTTCGATGATTTCAACGTTTTTTACAAAACCTTCGCGTTTAAGGATTTCAGCAATCCCTTTTTTGATGTTTGATGCAGGTACTTCAAGTACTTCGTGTTTCGCTTGGTTAGCGTTACGAATACGAGTTAGGAAGTCTGCGATTGGGTCAGTCATAACCATTTTGTTCTTCTCCTCTTACTAGTAGTTTGCAAGTTGCACTTGCTAGTTAACACATGATACAAAGAGCGTAACAGCAAGAGCAAAAATAGGCAATTTGATGCAGGAGCGATGCTCCAAAGCAAATTGGTCTTTTTTGCCAAAGCTGTAGCTCGTGTTCAAATCGGCAAGCCCAACTGAACCCGGGCTAAACTCTGCGTGAAAAAGATAAACTTTCCTAGAAACTTCAGTTTCTTCGTCAAGTTTCCTATTTTCACCTGGAGTTTTGACGCCCTTGATATCTTAAATTACCAAGATGCTTTTGTTACACCAGGAATTTGTCCTTTGTAAGCTAATTCACGGAAGCAAACACGGCAAAGTTTAAATTTGCGGTAAACTGAATGCGGACGACCACATTTTTCACAACGAGTATAAGCTTGAGTAGAGAACTTCGCTGGACGTTTGTTCTTAGCAATCATTGATTTTTTAGCCATTAGATTTACCTCCTATATTATTTTGCAAAAGGCATTCCAAGGCCTGTAAGCAATGCACGTGACTCTTCGTCAGTGTTAGCAGTTGTTACGATAACGATGTCAAGACCACGAGTTTTGTCAACGTCATCAAAGTTGATTTCTGGGAAGATCAATTGTTCTTTCACACCAAGTGTGTAGTTTCCGCGTCCATCAAATGATTTTGTTGGAACACCGTGGAAGTCACGCACACGTGGAAGTGAAACTGAAACCAATTTATCCAAGAATTCGTACATACGTTCCCCACGAAGGGTAACTTTTGCACCGATCGCTACACCTTCACGAAGACGGAAGCCGGCGATTGATTTTTTAGCTTTAGTGATAAGTGGTTTTTGACCTGAGATAAGCGCCAATTCTTCAGCAGCTTTTTCAAGGCTTTTAGCGTTTGATACAGCTTCACCAACACCCATGTTCAAAACGATCTTATCTACTTTAGGCACAGCCATCACTGATGAGTAGTTGAATTGTTCTGTCAAAGCAGGAACTACTTCATTAAGATATTTTTCTTTTAAACGATTTGCCATTATACTTCTCCTTTCCTTCGTGATTAATCAAGCACTTCGCCTGATTTTTTGTTGTAGCGAACTTTTTTACCGTCTACAAATTTGTAACCAACACGACCAGCTACACCATTTTTGTCCAAAACTTGGACGTTTGATACGTGGATAGCTGCTTCTTTCTCGATGATACCACCTTGAGGAAGCTCGTTAGTTGGACGTTGGTGTTTCTTAACGATGTTAACACCTTCAACGATAACTTTGTTTACTTTTGGAAGGGCAGTAAGGACAACAGCTTCTGTTCCCTTATCTTTACCAGCGATTACGCGAACTTTGTCGCCTTTTTTTACAAACATTAGGTTTCTCCTTAATTTTTCTTACGCCCACAAGGGCACCCTAGCTTGAAGCTAGGGGACTAGTTTGTTTCTAAAAATTAAAGTACTTCTGGAGCAAGTGACACGATCTTCATGAAGCCACCTTCACGCAATTCACGTGCAACTGGGCCAAAGATACGTGTTCCGCGAGGAGTTTTGTCATCACGGATGATAACAGCTGCATTTTCGTCAAACTTGATGTATGAACCATCAGCGCGACGAGCACCTGATTTAGTACGAACGATAACAGCTTTTACAACGTCACCTTTTTTAACCGCACCACCAGGAGTAGCTTGTTTTACAGATGCCACAATGACATCACCGATGTTCGCAAATTTACGTTTAGAACCACCAAGAACTTTGATAGTCAAGATTTCGCGTGCACCGCTGTTGTCTGCGACTTTCAAACGAGTTTCTGTTTGAATCATTTCAGTTTTCTCCTTTCAGGCTTGATTAGATGATAACCGCTTCTTCAACAACTTCTACAAGACGGAAACGTTTTGTAGCTGAAAGCGGGCGAGTTTCCATGATACGTACGATATCGCCTTCTTTGGCAACATTGTTTTCATCATGTGCTTTGTATTTTTTAGAGTAGTTAATACGTTTACCATAGACTGGGTGGTTACGTTTTGTTTCAACTACAACTGTGATTGTCTTGTCCATTTTGTCAGATACAACACGTCCAACAAGAACTTTACGATTATTGCGTTCCATTGAAATTTCTCCTTCCCTAGTCTATTATTTCGCTTCAGATTGAACTGTTTTGATACGAGCGATTTGTTTTTTAACTTCTTTCAAGCGAGCTGTTTGTTCCAATTGACCAGTAGCAGCTTGGAAACGAAGTTCAAACAATTCTTTTTTCAATTCGTTTTCGCGCTTCGCGAGTTCTTCTTGAGAAAGACCACGAAGTTCTTTAACAAATTCTTTTACTTCATTAAGTTTCATGCCTTCTCCTTATTCTGCTTCACGTTTTACGAATTTAGTTTTAACTGGCAATTTGTGGCTAGCAAGACGAAGCGCTTCACGTGCAATCTCTTCAGATACACCAGCGATTTCGAACATCACTTTACCACGTTTAACTGGTGCTACCCAACCTTCAGGTGCCCCTTTACCAGATCCCATACGCACACCGATAGCTTTAGCAGTGTATGATTTGTGTGGGAAGATTTTAATCCAAACTTTACCACCACGTTTCATGTAACGAGTCATGGCAATACGAGCAGCTTCGATTTGGCGGTTAGTGATCCAGTGGCTAGTTGTAGCTTGAAGACCGTATTCACCGAATGCTACTTCTTTTCCACCTTTTGCTTCACCGCGCATTTTTCCACGGAATTCACGACGGTGTTTAACACGTTTAGGTACTAACATTGGTTATTTACCTCCTTTAGTGTTTTTACGAGCTGGAAGAACTTCACCACGGTAGATCCATACTTTAACACCAAGTTTACCGTATGTAGTATCTGCTTCTTCCCAAGCGTAATCGATATCTGCACGAAGTGTGTGGAGTGGAACAGTTCCTTCTGAGTATCCTTCAGCACGGGCAATATCTGCACCGTTCAAACGACCTGATACTTGAGTTTTGATTCCTTTAGCTCCAGCACGCATTGCGCGTTGGATTGCTTGTTTTTGTGCACGACGGAAAGCAACACGTTGCTCCAATTGACGAGCAATTCCTTCACCTACAAGGTGAGCATCCAAATCAGGTTGTTTGATTTCGATGATGTTGATGTGTACTTGTTTTCCAGTCAATTTGTTAAGTTTTGCACGGAGTGCATCAACGTTAGCGCCACCTTTACCGATAACCATACCTGGTTTAGCAGTGTGAAGTGAAACGTTAACTTTGTTCACTGCGCGTTCGATTTCGATAGTTGAAACTGCTGCGTCAGCAAGTTCTTTTTGAACGAATTTACGGATTGCAAGATCTTCATGAAGGTAATCCGCGTATTCTTTTTCAGCATACCATTTGGCATCCCAATCACGGATGATGCCGACACGCATACCAATTGGATGTACTTTTTGACCCACGATGTTACCTCCTTATTTTTCTGCAACAGCTACAGTGATGTGAGCTGTACGTTTGTTGATTGGTGAAGCTGAACCTTTCGCACGTGGACGGAAACGTTTCATAGTTGGTCCTTCGTTTGCGAATGCCTCAGATACTACCAAGTTAGCTTTGTCCAAACCAAAGTTGTTTTCAGCGTTAGCTACAGCTGAATTCAAAACTTTCAAGATGATTTCAGCAGCTTTGTTTGGAGTGAATGTCAAGATTGCAATAGCGTCGGCTACGCTTTTACCACGAATATTGTCAAGAACAAGACGTGATTTACGAGGTGAAACACGTACTGTACGAGCCATTGCTTTAGCTGAAGTAATTTCTGCCATTTATGTTCTCCTTATTTTCTACGTGTTTTCTTGTCGTCTGCAGCGTGACCTTTGTAAGTACGAGTTGGTGCAAATTCACCAAGTTTGTGACCTACCATGTCTTCTTGGATGTAAACAGGTACGTGTTTACGTCCGTCATAAACTGCAATAGTGTAACCAATGAAACTTGGGAAGATCGTTGAACGACGTGACCAAGTTTTGATAACTTTTTTCTTTTCGTCGTTAGCTTGAGCTTCAACTTTTTTCATCAAATGCTCATCGACGAAAGGTCCTTTTTTAAGACTGCGTCCCATTTTTATGTTTTCTCCTTTAAATATTGTACCACAGCGGCTTGCGCTCACATTGAGCGCTACCGAGCTGGCGGAATTTCCTAGTTGCTTAAGCGACTAGTTTACTATTATTTCTCGTTGCGACGACGAACGATAAGTTTGTCAGATTTCGCTTTCTTGTTACGAGTTTTAAGACCAAGAGCAGGTTTGCCCCATGGAGTAGATGGCGCTTTACGACCAACTGGTGCTTTACCTTCACCACCACCGTGTGGGTGATCGTTAGGGTTCATTACAGAACCACGAACTGTTGGGCGGATACCTTTCCAACGGCTACGTCCTGCTTTACCAAGGTTTACAAGTCCATGTTGTTCGTTTCCGACAACACCAACTGTAGCACGACAAGTTCCAAGAATCATACGAACTTCGCCAGATTGAAGACGAACAAGAACGTATTTACCTTCTTGACCCAATACTTGAGCAGAAGCTCCAGCTGCACGGACCAATTCTCCACCACGACCTGGTTTCAACTCGATGTTGTGGATCAAAGTACCAACTGGGATGTTAGCAAGTGGAAGAGCGTTTCCGACTTTGATATCTGCTTCTGGGCCTGAAACGATACGTTGACCAACTTCAAGACCTTTTGGAGCGATGATGTATGCTTTCACACCGTCTGTATAGTGTACAAGAGCGATGTTTGCAGAACGGTTTGGATCGTACTCGATTGTTTTAACAACTGCTTCAACGTTGTCTTTGTTGCGTTTGAAGTCAACTAAACGGTAGAAACGTTTGTGCCCACCACCTTGGTGACGAACAGTGATACGACCGTTGTTGTTACGACCAGCCTTGTTCTTCAAAGCAACAAGCAATGATTTTTCAGGAGTGCTTGTTGTGATTTCAGTGAAATCCAAAGAAGTCATATTACGGCGACCGTTTGTTGTTGGTTTATAAACACGAATTCCCACGATATTTCCTCCTTAGATTATTCAGCTTCAGCAGCAAACAACTCGATTGCTTTTGAATCAGCTGTAAGAGTGATGATAGCTTTTTTAGTTTTGTTAGTAAAACCAGTGTAACGTCCAACACGTTTCGCTTTTGGTTTTACGTTGATTGTGTTGACATTTGCAACTTTAACACCTTCAAAAGCAGCTTCAACAGCTTGCTTAATCAAAAGTTTGTGTGCACGAGTGTCAACTTCAAATACATACTTTCCTGCTTCAAGTTGAGCCATTGAGCTTTCAGTGATAACAGGTTTTTTGATAACATCATACAAATTCATTATGCAAGAACCTCCTCGATTTTAGAGATAGCTGCTTGAGTAACAAGAAGTTTGTCACTATTTGCGATGTCAAGAACACTTGCAGTTGTAGCGGTCGCAACTTTCACGTTTGGAAGGTTACGAGCTGAAAGAGCTGCGAATTCGTTTCCTTCTTCAAGAATAACAAGGACTTTAGAATCGATGCTCAAAGCTGCAAGAACTTTTGCAAATTCAGCAGTTTTTGGAGCTGTAAATTCAAGAGAATCAACGGCTACAAATTTGTTTTCAGCAACTTTTTCTGAGTAAACAGATTTAAGCGCAAGGCGACGAACTTTTTGAGGAAGTTTGTACGCATAGCTACGTGGAGTTGGTCCGAAGACAGTTCCACCACCACGCCATTGTGGAGAGCGGATAGAACCTTGGCGAGCACGTCCAGTTCCTTTTTGACGCCATGGTTTGCGTCCACCACCTGAAACAGCTGAGCGATTTTTGACTGCGTGAGTTCCTTGACGAAGGCTAGCACGTTGGCTGATGATCACATCAAACACAACAGATTGGTTTGGTTCGATACCAAAGATTGCATCGTTAAGAACAACTTCGCCAGCTTGTTTACCAGTTTGGTCGAATAATGTTACATTTGCCATTTTGACTGTATTCCCCTTTCCTTATTATTTACCAGCTTTAACTGCTGACTTGATAGTGATAAGAGATTTCTTAGCACCTGGTACGTTACCTTTGATAAGGATAACGTTCTTTTCTGGAACAACTTGTACAACTTCAAGGTTTTGAATTGTCACGCGGTCGCCACCCATACGTCCTGCAAGGTTTTTACCTTTAAACACGCGGTTAGGTGCAACAGGTCCCATAGAACCTGGACGACGGTGGTAACGAGAACCGTGAGCCATTGGTCCACGTGATTGTCCATGGCGTTTGATAACACCTTGGAAACCTTTACCTTTAGAAGTACCAGTTACGTCAACAACGTCTCCAGCTGCGAATGTTTCAACTGTGATTTCAGCACCAACTTCCAAGCCTTCAACGTTTTTGAATTCACGAATGAAGCGCTTAGGAGCCGTGTTAGCTTTCGCTACATGTCCTTTAGCAGGTTTGTTGCTCAATACTTCGCGTTTGTCATCAAAACCAACTTGAATAGCGTTGTATCCGTCTGTTTCTACAGTTTTAACTTGAAGAACAACGTTTGGAGTTGCTTCAATAACTGTCACAGGGATCAATTCGCCAGCTTCAGTGAAGATTTGAGTCATTCCCACTTTTTTCCCTAAGATTCCTTTTGTCATGAGAAAATAGTTCCTTTTCTATATTTTTTTATTCAAAAAGTTTTTAACGAGCGTTTTTCATGCTCAAGGTTTCAAACTTTGTATTAAAGCTTGATTTCTACGTTTACACCACTTGGAAGATCCAATTTCATCAACGCATCAACTGTTTTTTGAGTTGGGTTAACGATATCGATCAAACGTTTGTGTGTACGCATTTCAAATTGTTCGCGAGAGTCTTTGTATTTGTGAGTCGCACGAATGATTGTGTAGAGGCTACGTTCAGTTGGAAGTGGGATTGGACCCGCGACTTGTGCACCTGTACGAGTAGCTGATTCTACGATTTTTGCAGCCGCTGTGTCAAGCGTACGGTGTTCGTAAGCTTTCAAACGGATACGGATTTTTTTGTTTGCCATCTTTTTCTCCTTTTCGTCTATTTAAGATAATAGGCTAGCTCCACAAGAAAACCGACGCGCGTTGCGTGGCAATGCAACCGAGCGTGTCGCAACCTCTTGCATCACAGCTAAAGCTGTAATTTACAGCACCATAATAGAATAACACAAAGCCCCTGCGATTGCAAGGGATTTGTGAGCTTTTTTTCGTTTTTTTAAGATGAAACTGTTTTCTATTTTCATCTTTCCAAGATTACGGATTTATATCTATAAAAAACCGTCTTTTCTTCTATATAATGTGTGTCAATGTGTGTCATTTTGACCTTGAATGTATCTTCTGATTGATCTACTAAAATGTCCGCTTTAGACTCGGTTTCTCTATAGTACCGCAGATACTGCTCCCGTCTCGTCTGATGGCTAGCTAATACAAAAGATGCATCGCGATTTCTCATAGTCGTATCTCGAGCTAGACGCCTCTTTAATTCTGTTTCTTCATCCGTGTAGAAACAGATGGTTTTGTCAAAGAGTTCCTTGGGTAGAAAGCCCACAGACATCCCTTCAACAATCAGAATCGGCTTGGCTCCAGACAAGATTTCACTAGCCTTCCACGGTTCATCGATTGTTAAGACATCCATACCTGCCTGCAAAGCGAGAATATCTCTCTGTAAACTTGCCAGTTCATGCGCTACAGGCAGACAAGCTGTCACTTTTTGATCTGGTGCTTGCTTTGGTACTACCAGGTGACGTTCTGAGGTGATATAGGGATCTGTCTCTAGCAAATTTACTGTTGTAGGATCTAGGGCTTGATATAATTCCTGAGCAAAGGTTGATTTACCTGAAGCGCCATGACCGTAGATCCCTAGCGTCCTAATTCTTCCCGTTTCGACTTCTGAAACCAGTTGTTCTATCAGGTCTTTTTTCTTCATTCTCTCTTCATCTGCTCATAGCTTTCTTTTCCGTCATTAAGCTTGTCCCAAATCACCACTTGCCCACTTTTGAGAGATTTTTGCACATCAATAATCCGTTGATTGGAAGAACCTCGAAACTGGAGCATGAGATTGCGCTTGCTTTTATCATACCGTCCATCGACAAGGATGTCAATCAGCGACAAAAGTTCCAGTTTATCTGGAGTCTCCAGCATCATTTCTTCCCACGTGTAGCCCGTCCAGGACCAGATATCTTTGTCTGGCAATTCCTTTCGGATTCGCTTAACGAGCGGCAAGAGAATACCCGTATTAAGAAAGGGCTCTCCTCCTAGTAGGGTCAATCCTTGAACATAGGGTTGGGCAAGGTCTTCCATGATTTGTTCTTCTAATTCTGCCGTATAGGGAATGCCTGCGTTGAAAGACCAAGTCGCAACATTATAGCATCCCTCGCAGTGAAACATGCAACCTGATACATAGAGAGAGTTTCGCACACCTTCTCCATCGACAAAGTTAAAAGCCTTGTAATCAATGATTCGCCCTTTACTAAGCTCCTCACTTTTCCATTCACCTGGTTTTGGTGTATTCCATGTCATCCTTCTACTCCAAATCTATCCAGTAACGTTCTACGCCATTGCGAACATCCTCAAAGAGTCCGCCATTTGCCACAATCACCGCCCTACTAGCAGGATTTTCCGTACTACAGGTCACAAGTGCTTTTTTGATGTTCTTTTCCTTAGCAACTTGTAGACCTTGTCGGAGGGATTCTTTGGCATACCCCTTACCTCTTTCAGATGGACGAATGGAGTAGCCAATATGGCCACCTTCTTCCAATAAGAAGTCATTGAGGCACAAGCGGATATTGAGAAATCCTACGGCTTGTCCATCTTTCGAAAAAGCGACTAACTGAATATCAGGCACCCACCCTTCAGGCAAATTAATCCCCATTTCATGATCCTGATTGTTTTTTAACCACTCTTCATACACAAAGTTCTCTGTATCCCAAAATCCCCCATCATGGGCTGATTGGCTCTTTTCAAATTCTGCCATCATCTCTAAAACAGCTTCCTTATCCGCCAATATCGGTCTACGTAGTTCCATCCTTACCTCCCACCTAAGAGAAAAGCGAGAGCGAACTCTCACTTTTATTTTTTCTTGTTCTTGTTTAAAAACTGTTCTCTGAGGTTAAGCAAGCGTTCTTTTTTGCCTGTTCCACCTTTCGAGTGTTTCTCGTGATAACGGGTCACTTGAGCGCGTCCCTTATCATCTAATTGGTATTTCCCCATTCCGTCTCTTTCTAGTTTGTTACTTTATGTCCAGGTGTCTTAATGGTTGAACCATTCATATGTTTCACACGCGCAGCGATTTCCTTATGGCGCCCGTTGACCATCGGACGAGCCTGAGGATTGCCCAGATAACCACACGTCCGTTTGACAACGTCTACTGTTTTAGGGTCACTATTGCCACAGTTCGGACAAGCAAATCCTCTTTCAGTTGGTTCAAAATCCCCTTCAAAGTCACACTTGTAACAATGGTCAATCGGAGTATTGGTCCCTAGATACCCTACACGATCATAGGCGTAGTCCCAGACAGCTTCCAAGGCTTTTGGATTTTGTTGGAGAACTGGATACTCACAGTAGTGGATGAAACCACCTGTTGCACCTGCTTCTGGATAAGCCTTCTCAAAGTCCAATTTTTCAAACGGTGTTGGATTTTTACGAACATCGTAGTGGAACGAGTTGGTGTAGTATTCCTTGTCTGTAATATCAGGAATAGAACCGAACTTTTCTGTATCCAAGCGACAGAAGCGATCTGTTAGACTTTCAGACGGTGTCGAGTAGATAGAGAAATGGTAGCCATATTGGTCAGACCACTCTTCTACCCGACGTTTCATATCACGAATGATATCCAGCGTGAATTCCTTGGCTTCTGGATTGTGTTCCCAGCTATTTCCAAAGAAGACTGTAGCCACTTCGTACAAACCGATGTAGCCCAATGAAACTGTCGCACGGCGATTCTTAAAGAGCTGATCAACGCTCTCGTCTTTTCCAAGACGGCGTCCGAAGGCCCCGTACTGATAGAGAATAGGGGCGTTTGCTGGTGTTGCTTCCTTGGTCCGTTCAACACGGTAAACTAGAGCATCTTCTGCGATATTCATCCGCTCGTTGAAGATTTCCCAGAACTTATTCATGTCGCCCTCAGACTCAAGGGCAATACGAGGCAAATTGACCGTCACAACACCTAGATTCATCCGACCTGAATTGACCTCTACGCCATTCTCATCCTTCCATCCTTGGAGGAAGGAGCGACAACCCATAGGAACCTTGAAGGAACCTGTCAGTTCAATAATCTTATCATAGGACAAGACATCTGGGTACATCCGCTTGGTTGCACACTCGAGGGCCAACTGTTTGATGTCATAGTTTGGAGTTCCCTCTTCCAAGTTAAGGCCTCTTTTAAGCGTAAAGATAAGTTTTGGGAAGATGGCTGTGCGGTGTTCTGAACCAAGCCCCTTGATACGAATGGTCAAGATAGCTTTTTGAATTTCCCGTTCAAAACGACTAGTTCCTAGACCAAAACCTAGTGAAGTAAAAGGTGTTTGTCCATTTGAAGTGAAGAGGGTGTTGATTTCATACTCAAGAGATTGCATGGCATCGTAGATGTCTTTTTGAGTTTTCTTCCAAGCGTAATCTTCCCGTTTCTCAGGCAAGACCCACTCTTCCGCATCTTTGAGGTGCTTTTGGTAATTCTTCTCTGCATAAGGCGCCAAAACTTCATCGATACGGTCAGCTGAACAGCCCCCGTACTGGCTAGAAGCAACATTGGCAATGATTTGTGAAATCTGAGCGGTCGCAGTCTGGATAGACTTGGGACTCTCTACCTCTGCATTACCAATTTTAAAGCCATTTTCCAACATGCCTTTAAAATCAATCAAACAGCAGTTGGTCATCGGAGTGTAGGGGCTGTAGTCCAAGTCATGATAGTGGATATCCCCTTTTTGGTGAGCATTAGCTACGTGCTTAGGAAGCATTTGCAATCCTATTGATTTCCCAACAATCCCTGCTGTCAAATCACGTTGAGTGTTAAAGACATCGCTGTCTTTATTGGCATTTTCATTGACAACTGCTTGATCTTTATTGAGAAGTTTATGAATGCTAAAGTTGATATCTGTCGCTTTTGAGCGCTCAAAATCCCTCTGTGTCCGATAAGTGATATACTCTTCAGCCAAGGCATATTCTTTGGCTTCGAGAAGTTCATGTTCTACGATATTCTGAATCTCATAAATCTTCACACCTTTAGGGAAACGACTATGAATTTCGGTAACGATTCTTTCAACTAGACCATTTAGGCGTTTTTCTACTAGAGGCGTAACGTCCATAACCTTTTCCGCCGCCTTGTGGAGAGCCTTGTCAATCTTGTCTACATCAAATACTACACGTCTACCATCTCGTTTTTCAACGAACAAGGTGGGAACGGTTGCAAGCTTTTCTTCTAATACAATCATATCCATGCTCTTTTCTAAAATGTTGTTCTATGAAGTATTATACCACTCTAAAAATAAAAATCAATATCTTGTGTCAAAAATCCTAAAATTTTTAAAATTCCACAAGATATTGATTTTTTGTTATTTTGATTTATAAAGTTTGAACTCGCTAGTATCTGTCTGAACAAGCTCATAGTTTTCACTGAGCCAGCTCTCTACATCTGACCACAAGGCAACTTTTTGATTGACCATAATCATCTTCGGTTCATTCTCTTTCAGGTCATTCATCAGTTTGGTTTTATTTTCGTCATTTGCAGTATAAAGTGTTGGCGTCACTAGAGAGGTCGGTGCCAAGCGTTCGCTTGTACGATAGAAATCTGGACGATCATCCCATGCATAGACACGATCTTCAGAACTCGTTTGTTGTTTGACTACGCTAGCAAGTCGCTCTCTCTCCTGATAAGTTACCGGGTGCGAAAGGTAGCGACTCGCGATAGGGAGAACAATGAGGTAGACAAGGGCAATCAGTGGTAGATAGAAATTTCCTTTGAGGAAAGAGGCTTTTTTCTCACGTCTTCTTCTACGAGGACTGCCTCCATCAGAAACATTTTCTTTGATCCCTGTCAGAAGGAGCAAAGTCAAGAAAGGAAGGAGAGCAACGAGATGAGTACCGTTGACAGGTTCTTTTGAGAAAATCAAGTGCCCCAAAGAAAGCAATAAGCCCAAACTAGCAGCAATTGATAGGGAATACTGCTTAGCTGGTTTTGACTGGAACAAACCAGAAAAGAGCAAAGTAAGGGAACCTAGCCCAATGGCAAGTAAGCCGTAGAAGGCTGCATTTTCAAGCAAATGTGCATTTGAAAAGAGGCTAAGAGTATTTACTGGATACAAGGTCTGGCTAATGGCATCCCCAAAACTACCTGTTAATACTGTATAGTAGCCCAAAGGATAGAATAAGAGTGAGAACCCTAAGGCTGACGCAAAGAATTGATATAAGCCATGAACAAAGTGACCTTTGCCTAAGTTAAAACCGATAATTCCCAAGGCTAGTGTAGCTGCAAATAAGGCTGTTGGGATTGGCGAAAGGAAGAAAGCAAGTGCAAGGCTCATACCAACACGTAAAAATCCTTTGTCATCGTTTGGATAAGCTAGATAGTTCGTAACAATGCTAAGTGAATAAAATAAGAAAGGCAAGGCTAGCAAGAGAGCATAGCCACCACCAAAAGCGAGACCTGCTACCAACAAATTAAACACAAACACAAGCTGCTTGGCTTCTTCTACACGGCCTGTAAGAGTATCCGCAGATTTAAAAAGAAAAACACCTGCTCCAAACAAGGCCAACCACTCAACCAAAGCAATCAGAATACTGCCTTGTGAAAGATAGGCAAGCAGGTAATAGAGCAATCCCTCCGTCCCAAAATAATCGGTATACATTTGACCATTTTGATGCAAGGCCCAACCAGTATAAAGATCCTGAGTTTGTTGCGGGCTTACTAAACCAAAAATAAGGGGGATAACCACAGAAATAGCTGTAGCCACTAAACTCCAAAGCAAGATACTAAAAAAGGGAATCGGAGCTCCTTCTCGCTTTTCTGGAACGGACCAGTCTTGGTAATGAGATTTTTCTTGTTTCTCATCTATTTTCCCGTATACATTCATTCAATTTCTCCTCTAAGTTTATCTGTTTTAGTATATCAAAATCTTACAGGAATGTCAGCTTGGGATTGATATTTGCTGAATTTCTTATCCAATATCGCAAAGCGTTCGATTTCACGAAAACGGTGAAATAGACTATTTCTATACTCTCTGATAAAATCATCATCTTCTAGATTAAGCATGTTTTTCTCCTTTACTTATCTATTCGTAAGAAGACAAAAAAGATCCAGCCTTGGGCTAGATCTTGATGGATAGTTAGAGCATAGGTGCAAACAACTGGACAATTTCCTTGATCAGGCTTTGATACCAGCTTGTTTTGATGGTGTGGGGATAAATTTCTTGAGAAACTTTAAAAATCTCTTCGAAGTCCCTTTCAATATCGATGATGGACTGCGTCCTATAAAGCAAGACGGCATTTTCATAGTGGTGAAGCAAACTCCGATAGTCAAAATTGATGGTTCCCACAGTAGCTGCCTCTCCATCGACAAGCATTTGCTTACTATGAAGGAATCCCGGGCTATACTCATAAATTCGAACCCCTGCAGATAACAAGTCTGGATAGGCTCCTCTAGTAACTAACTGAATAACCTTCTTATCTGGTATACACGGCGTTACAATTCGCACATCTACCCCTCTCAGAGCTGCATTTTTGATACTTTCTGTTAAATCATAGTCAGCAATCAGGTAGGGAGTCGTGATGTAAACATAATCTGTAGCTTGATTGATAAGATTTTGATAGACCGTTTTTCCAACCTGGGCTCGGTAGATAGGTTTTGGCCCGCTACTGTAGGGAATACAGAGCCCCATCCCATCTTTTGGTTGATTTTCGAGATGGTATTGGTCAAAGTCGCTAATTTCCCCACGGTTGATATACCAGGTTGACAAAAAGAGTCTAGTAAAAGCCTTAACCGCTGATCCATCTAGGCGAATACCGCTATCCTTCCAATAACCAAAGCGTTCGATATGGTTGATATACTCATCTGCTAGATTGGCACCACCTGTATAAGCAATCTGCCCATCGATAATCATGATTTTACGGTGATCACGATTGTTATAGGCAACGGTCAATCGTGGAATTACCTTGTTAAATTTATGGGCTTCAATCCCTCGACTACGAAGCTGGATGGTATAATCACCAGGCAAGGTTGCCATACAACCAATATCATCATAGAGAAGCTTCACTTCTACCCCTTGAGCCGCCTTTTCTTCCAAAATTTTCAAAATACTATTCCACATCAAGCCTTCTTCGATGATATAGTACTCAAGAAAGATAAATTTCTCCGCTTTCCTGAGATCCTCTAGCATCTGGTGCCACATGCTTTCCCCTGAAGGGAAAAAATGGGTATCTGTTCGATTATAGACATCGGCATTCGTGTCCATGCTGAGGAGAGATTTGATAACCCCGTAAGCCGACTTGTCTTGTTCCTTTAACTCCAAACGGAGAGCTCTGCTATTATCCTCTCGGCGAACCATTGATTGGAGCTGCTTTAGTTGCTTCATTTCTTTTTTAGATAAACGGCGTTCTCCAAACATGATATAGAGCAAGGGACCAAATACTGGAACAAAGGCTACTAACAGCCAAGTTACCTTGCTTTCTGGATTCATAGAACGATTGACAATCGATACAATGGTCGCCATACTCATCAAAATAACTAGGATAATCCAGAGAATTGGAGCCATCTGACCTAGATAGAGAAACAAACCAAAGACGATAAACAACTCTGCCAACATGATGGTAATGCTAAAACCATATTTGGACATGAGTAGCTGTATTTTTCTAACTGTCATACATTCCTTTCCTTTTCTAACATTCTCCTTAACTGCTTGATAAACTAATCTTTCTACTAGTATACCTCAGTTCAAGGGTAGATGGCAACCTTTTACCTTTTCTAAAGTTCCAGCCGTTCCGTGTTTAGATGATTGTTACAATTTCAGAGCCAACATATTGACCGTCATACCAGCTGCAGTCCCCATAAGGTAGATGACATCTCCCTCCTTGACCAGCCCATGATCTAAAGAATAAGCCAATCCAAACGGTACAGAGACTGACACCATATTTCCATAGTCAGTGACGAGATTGAGGTACTGATCCTCGGCCACACCTAGTTTTTCCATGACCAGAGGAAGAGCACGACTTGCTTGGTGAGGAATGATATAGTCCACGTCTGCCAAGGCTAGCCGTGTTTTTTCTTGAAACTCTTCAAACATGACTGGGATCTTGCGAGCAGACAAGAGGAGGATTTTCTTCCCCTTCATGTCAAACATATAGTTGGTCTTAGTCGCTTCAGAGTACTCTTTTGGTTGAAAAGAAGTCAGACCTCCACGAATCTCCGTATCGTGAGCTCCTTCCGACCAAGTACGTTGGAGACTAGCAATGACCCCTTTTTCCTGATGACTTTTTTGGAAAATAAAGGCTGCCGCCCCATCACTAAAGAGTTCAAAACTTTCTTTTTGCTTGGGATTGAGCCCTAAACTACCAACCTCACTGGATACAATCAAGACACGACCGTATTCGCCCGCCTCAATCAAGTGGGACATAGTCGATAGAGCAGAAATAAAGCTGGTACAGGTCGTATTGATGTCCATTGCTGGAATTGAGAGTCCTTTTGCCACGCGCTCATGAATCAAGGCAGCCGTACAAGGAATAGGCTGAACACCAACTGCACTAGCTGATACAAGGCAATCGATATCTTTAATATCCAAATTTGCATGTTCAAGTGCACGGTGGATAGCTCCTTCTGCCAAGTCGAGTTGCGTTTCTTCATTTTCAACTACACGATAACGGGTTTGGTCTTTAAATTGAACTGTATGCTTTGGAAGGCAAATGCCATAACCTGCGATTTCTACATGTCTTTTTACTTCTGTCATTGTCTTTCTTCCTTTCATAAACGTTGGATACGTTTGAGTTTACGACTAGTATCCCAGTGATAATCTGAAAATTGGATTTGAGGAACTATGAACTCTTTTTGCTGGGCCAAGAGTTGGAACTGTGCTAAAATTGCTGTCTCTACGTCCTCATCTCGTCGGCTTAGACAAACTTCCACTAATTTCTCGGAATGTTGCTTAACTTGATAATCTCCTACATTCTCCACAAAGAGGATACAACGCCTGATAAAGTCTGGATAGATCGTTACCTGCCCCCCATTCTGCCCTTCAAAGTAGAAGATATCATCAGAACGTCCTTCGACCTTGTCAATCCGTGTATAGTAGGAGCCACAGGGACAAGGCTCCGGATTTTCAACCAAGATATCATTGAGCTGGTAGCGATAAACAGGCTGACTACTTCGCTTAAAGTCCGTAATCACTGGATAAAAACGGCGGTCATCTAGATACTGCTTTTCTACAAAGATAATGTCTTCGTTGAGATGCAGATTGCCCGCTGAGCAAGTGCAGGCTAGGAAACCTTCAGTTGCCTGATAAACTTGGTCAATGATGGACAGAGAAAAGGCCTCTGCGATGCGTTCCCTATCACTATCTTCCAAGATTTCCGCCACCGAAACGATTTTTTGTGGGTGAATAGCTAACTCTCCATCCTTGAGGCGCTTGCTCAATTCAATCAACATAGAGGCTGGCGCCACCACAATAGTTGGTTGGTAGCTATTGAGACGCTCTATATGCTCATCTGTATGTTTGAAAATATCAAAATACTCTAGACGAATGAGCGCCGTATTGATGGTCTGATAGAGTTCATTATCGGCTCTCAGGAAAAAGGCGATGCGGTGTCCAAAAAGCTGCCCCTTTGGCAACATCTTTGCCAAGATAGCTCCCGCCCACATACTTCGCTCTTTCTCTGTTGTGATAAAGAGGCCCCGATGTCCAGATGTCCCTGAAGACAGACCGACTGCTACTTCGCCTTTAAGTTCACTGAAATCACGGGTTTTCTCACTTTCAATAGCTAAGGATAAGGCTTCTTCACGATCCACTCCTTGGGTGTTGAGTTCGTTGAAATGTTCCATCATAAAAGCTTTGTCCATATGGTCAAAGTCGCTAGGCACCCCATTTTTAAAGTAGGGAGACTCTCGCTTTAAAAAATCCATATAGTTGGCTAATTGCTTTTTCTGATAGCTCTCTACAGCCTCTCGAGATTTGAAGTTATGAAGCCAACGAGTTTGGATAAAGGTTTTAAGAAAGGTTATTTTTTTCATATAAGATTGACTCTATCCTTTCCACAGGGTCATGACTAACAAGCACCTCAATACTGTCCTTTAAGACTTCCTCTAGAAACTCTGTCCCCTTGATATAGTCCACCTTGTTATCTTGAACCAAGGAAGGAATCAGATGCATCTGTTTGGTGTAAGGCAAAAGGTCAATTCCCCAACAAAGATCTGCTGCAATGAGGAGGTTAAAGTCTGGAAGATACAGACAGGCTTGCCCCCTAGCATGCCCGTCAACAGAAGCAACTAGGATACTGCCATCTCCAAAAAGATCACAAATCGGACGATAGGGAAAGGTTGAATCTTGCTGGTCAGCTCTGATAATGGTTAGATTTTTTTCAAAAGAAGTTGGTAGAAATTCCTTGAAAATCAGGTCTTTCAACTTGGGTTTTTGATAAACTTCATACACTTCTTTTGTCAGGATAAAGGTTGCATGAGGAAAGAAGCTAGCTCCTCCCAGATGATCTGGATGTAAATGAGATAGAAGGACATAGTTAATTTCTTCTGGTTTGATTCCCTTCGCTTCTAGCAAATATGAAATCTGGTCCTTTTCCGTCATTTGAACAGGTGTTCCTAGACGATAAAAACCATAGCGAAGCTTCGTCTTAATATCATAGTGATAGCCAGTATCATATAGCAAATAGCCCTTGTCTCTGTGTTTAATCAGAAAGACACCAGCTGGAAAAGTCATCTTTTTATTCTTGACTCCCTTGAATAGCAAACCTGTATAGCTAGTACAGTAGCCTGCTGGGAAATAATCAATGCTTTCGATAATCTTGGACATATTGTTCAATCCCTTCCGAAATACTGATTTGAGGGCGATACCCCAAGTCTAGCTCCGCCTTGCTGATGTCCAGCGTCTGGCTATACCGCAGCAAATAATAGGTATAGCGTGTCAGAGCCGGCTCACCTTTAAGTTTCAAGGTCTTATAAAGAAACTCTAAACTACTGGCAATAACTGAAATAAGAGGAGCTGGCACTTTTCTGTATGTTATCGGATAGCCCAGTCCTCTCAGGGTTTCTTCTATCAAATCCTTAAAGGCTCTTGGTTCCCCATTGGTAATATTATAGACTTCGCCACTAGCTTGAGGAGCCTCTAGAGCCAAGCGAATTGCCAGAGCGACATTTTCCACACAGGTCATATCCATGAGCTGACGACCGTCCCCTATCAAGGGAATACCAATCTTCTGACTGAGTTTGAGAACTCGGGGCAAAATACTGGTATCCCCAATCCCAAAAAGCCCACGAGGTCGTAAGATAATGCTCGGAACATCGGGATAATCCTTAAACAGCTTCTCCGAAGCCAGCTTACTACGAATGTAGTTGTTCAGATTATTTTCCTGAGGTGCATCGCTTTCTTTGATAGCTAGCTGATCTCGAGGAGCAGCATAGATGCTCGGCGATGATACATAAACCAAACGCTGAATCCCCGCCTCCCGACAAGCATCCAGAACATACTTGGTTCCCAAGACATTTGTCTGGTAGAAGTCCTCCCAAGGTCCCCAAACGGTAGAAAGAGCACCCGCATGCACAACCATGTCCATCTCTTGACAAGCCTGAGCTAAGTCCTCTTGTTTGGTCAAATCTCCCTGAAAAAATGCCACAGTAGAAGTTTCTAAAGACTGACCCATCTTGCGATTGCGTCCAAAAGCGCGTACCTGATAGCTCGACTGACTGAGCTCTTCAACAACATACTTACCTAGAAAGCCCGTAGCACCTGTTACCAATACTTTCTTCATTTTTTACTTCTCCTTGTCCCCTAAGAGTCGATGTATTTCGCTCTTCAGAATCTCTGTTGGCTGATAGATTTGAGCTGCGCGACTGAGTTTGTTCAAGTCTGACCAATCATCTCTATCCAACAACTCATCAAAAGCGCGTCCAATCGCTTCTGTATCCTCTCGTTTAGCAGTCAGGGCAATCCCTGCCTCTAAGCCACGAACCGCATAGTCATACTGATCATAGTCATGGGGGAGAATCAAGGCAGGCTTGCCATAGATGATACATTGGTAAAAAATGCCCGCACCGCCATGATGAATCACATAGTCCATCTGGGGAATGTATTCCTTATAGGGAAGATAAGATACCACAGAAACATTGTCCATGAGCTCTTCACATTGGAAGTCTTGTCCGCCAAACCCCAGAGTCACAAAGAAGTGGCAATCTGGATGTGCTTCTGCCAATTGTTGTGTCTGATAGAGGAGATTGTCTTTGGCCCATGCTAGCTGAGTGCCACAGGAGACAAGGACCTTCTTATAATCTGCATAAGGAGACAAATCGAGGGGATAATTTTCTGCCCTCTCAATCGAAGACCCAAAAGGTCCCACCCAAAGGTAGTGCTCTGGAAAACCACTTTTCAGCTCCAACTCTTTCATCCCAATTCCCAAGATGGAATAGGGCGAATAGATGGTTTCCTGACCTTTCTTATTGTAGAGCCTAAAATCGTAACGTTTCAATCGTTCTCTCAATAAAAAGCTTACGATTCGTTTCCCTAAACGAGTCCCTTTTCTTCCTAGCCATTGCAGACCAGATTGGAAAGATGTTTTTGGACTGCCCATTCCTCCAAAGAAACAAGGCGGTCCATCTGTCGTTTCAATGGCAAACTGTGTCGCCATTGTGGTAATCCAGGGAATATTCAACTGTTCCGCTACAAGTCCTCCAGAGAGGGTTATAAAGTCCGCAATCACAATATCCGGTCTATTTTCCTGCCACTCTTGCACTAATTGATCTGAAACCACATTGATCAAATCAAGACTAGCTGACAACTGTCGATAAGCAGAAATAAGGTTTAACTGCCCTTCATTGTTGGCTACACGCTCAAACTCATCTACACAATTTTCTAAAATGGGAATCACCCGGAAGCCCATCTCCTCTGCGACAGCTTTTCGTTGCGGTCCTGTAAATAATCGAATCTCATACAAGGGATCCTTCAACAAGGGTGCGAGTAAATTCAGGGTCGGGAATAGATGCCCACTTAAGGGCACTACAACCACATCAATTTTGATTTTTCTCATATGTCTAGGATAGCAAATTTTTAAAAAAAGAACTACCAAAATGATAGTTCTTTCCAGCATTATTTAGCTTCTTTCTCACTTTATGAATCAGAAGAGTTCTTTGTATAGTGCAATAGTTTCTTCTAAGGTTGGCATAAATGGATTTCCAGGTGCACAGGCATCGATCAAAGCATTCTTAGAAAGGTAGTCAAAGTCAAAGTCTTTTTCTTGGATACCGAGTTCAGTTAGTTTCTTCGGAATACCTACTGTTTCAGACAGTTTCTCAATTTCAGCAATAGCATAGTCAGCACATTCTTGGTCTGTTTTCCCTTCAACATGGAGTCCCAAGGCCTTGGCCACATTGCGAAAAGCTTCTGGTACACGCTTGGCATTTTCACGCTCTACAACTGGAAGAAGCATGGCACAGCAGACACCATGTGGCAAGTTATATACCGCACCGAGTTGGTGAGCCATAGAATGAACATATCCCAAACCAGCATTGTTAAAGCTCATACCACCGAGGAAGATGGCATTGACCATCGCCTCACGCGCTTCAATATCTTGGCCATTTGCCACAGCACGAGGAAGATACTCCTTGATGAGTTCAATAGCTCCGATAGAGAGTTTCTTAGTCACATTATAAGCACCTGGTGTTACCAAGGCTTCAACAGCGTGAGTAAGAGCATCCATACCTGTCGCCGCTGTCAATCCTTTCGGTTTTGAAAGCATAAGTTCTGGATCATTGACAGAGATGAGGGCGAGGCTGTTCTTATCAACCATTACCATCTTGACCTTGCGTTCTTCGTCAGTAATGACATAGTTAATCGTAATTTCTGCAGAAGTTCCAGCTGTTGTATTGATCGCAACCACTGGCAACCCTTTTTCAGCAGACTTGTGGAGACCCTCATAGTCCTGTGGTTTTCCACCATTTGTAGCGATGATAGAGATACAGCTAGCCGCATCCTGAGGAGATCCTCCTCCAAGACTGATGATGAAGTCACATCCATGCTCTTTCAGGGCAGCCACTCCGTCTGTGACGTTCTTGCAAGTCGGATTTGGCTCCACATCGCTAAAGATCACATATTCGATCCCTTCAGCATCTAGTGGTTTTAGAACCTTAGGTAAAATATCGCTGCCCTCGATGAACTTGTCTGTCACCAAAAGGGCCTTCTTATACCCCAGTTCCTTGATATACGGACCTACTTCATTTACAACACCTTTACCAATAAGGTTAACTGATGGAACGTAAAATGTAGCCATATGCTTTTCCTCCTGCGCCTCTGCGCTATTTGATTATTTACCATAAGTATACGACCTTATAAGAAGTTTTACAAATATTTGTAAGCGTTTTAAGTAAAAAGTTAGTAAAGAACGGCCAGCTACTTTTCCAAGAAAAAAAGCTCCAAAAAGATATCTTTCATCTCATTGGAACTTTTACTTAATCATTATTGCTTCGTTAAGACTACTCGGTCAGCTGCCTCTCGGTCCATGTCATCGATAATCATTTGATTACCATTAACCGCGTAAATTTTAACATCATCTCCGATAATGACACGTTGATTTTCTGGCTCAAAGGTGACTTGCTTAATTTCCTTATCTCCATCTGCTTCGACCTCAGTCCATGTACCAGTTTTGCCTGTTACAACAAGAGTGATCTGGTCGTTCTCATCTTTTCCAGTATAGGTACCATCAATATTAGTCGGTTGAGCTGCCGCAGTAGTGTCCTGGCTTGAGGACGCCTGTGGTTGACTAGCACTGGTAGCCGCACTAGAAGATGATTCTTGTTGAGTAG
Organism: Streptococcus sp. CM6; assembly: GCF_000526095.1. Taxonomy (NCBI): domain Bacteria; kingdom Bacillati; phylum Bacillota; class Bacilli; order Lactobacillales; family Streptococcaceae; genus Streptococcus; species Streptococcus sp. CM6. Next base: position 89,371 of record NZ_JATS01000012.1, read on the forward strand.
ATGATTGTTGAGCAGATGGCTGGGTAGATGCTTGTTCCTTAGGTCCACAAGCTACTAAAAGACTAAGAATTGCTAAAGAAGCAATAGAAAGTGTGAATGTTTTCGTTTTCATAGCGACTTCCTTTCTTTTGTGCTAGTGTATTTCTGAAATCGTTTTCGAGTTTTCCTATCCCCAGTATAGCAACTTAAGTCTAGAAGGTCAACTATTCTCATGATCTCCCACCAAACCCGCTCGTACTTCCGAGATAAAATAGAGAGAGCCCGTCACAAAAAGCAAGTCCTGATTGTTGGCATTTTCTTCAAATTCGCTGATAAAATCGCGATAAGAGTCAACCAGTTTATAACCAGAAACATCGCTTTCTTCTAGAGATCCTTGGTAGTCAAAGCCTGTTACCTTAAGTTCCACCTGAGGCAACTGCTCTGTTAGATAGGCTAACATCCCTTGGTAATCCTTGCGCTTAAGAGCGCCAAAAAGGACATGAGCCTGGTATCCTTGCTGGATTTTCCCCTGGATAAACTCTACTAGACGAGTCAAGGCTGGCAGATTGTGAGCCCCATCTAGGTAGATTTGCGGACGAATCCGTTCCAATCGACCTGCCCAATGTGTCTCCTTCAAAGCCCGTCTGACAAACTCTTCTTCGACCCTTTCACCTCTTGATGCCATAAACAGAAGAAAAGTTTCTAAAGCCAAGGCGGCATTTTCTTGCTGATAAACACCTTCCAAACCGATTTCAAGCTGGGAAAAGCTTGCTAGGCTGCTTGAGAAATTTCCAGTTTTCAAGGTGAAGTCTTGCCCAGCTTGATAAAGTTCAACAGCTAACTCTCTTGCTCTTTTTTGACAGACAAGCTCCGCTTCTGGAGCAAGCTTGGCAATGACTGCCTTCTTGCCAGCCTTGAAAATACCAGCTTTCTGCTCGGCTATTTCCTCCAGACTATCGCCCAAGGTCTCCTGATGATCTAGCCCAATGGAAGTAATAACTGCAATCTCTCCTGTTACGACATTAGTGGTGTCAAGTAAACCACCAATCCCCACTTCTAGCAGGACTAGATCCACTCCCTGCTCTTTAAAGTAAAGCAAAGCAATCAGAGTCAGTAATTCAAAAAAGGACAACTGGTCATGGGTTTGCAAAAGCGTCTTTTCCATCTCCTTGACTTGGTTAGCTATACGAACAAAGTCTTCCTCCGCGATCGGCTGTCCATTGATACAGATTCGATCATGGATGCCGATGATATGAGGAGAGGTAAAAGTACCAACTTTTTTACCATGAGCAACAAACAGCTCCCTCATAAAGGCAATAGTTGACCCTTTACCGTTAGTCCCTGTTACGTGGATAATAGGATAAGTCCTCTCTGGATTCCCCAGCAAATCCACAGCTCGCTGCATTCGTCCAAGACCAGATCTAAAGTTTAAACCAATCCGACTATGCAGCCATTCTTCTACTTCAAACATACATGTCTCCTTAACAAAAGTTCAATCAACTACAGCATCAAAGTATGATTACAAATAAAAAACGAGGTCGGGACTAAAATCCCGACCTCTTACCTGGTTAGCTAATCACTAGCTACTATGAATTTCAGCGTGGGCTAAAAACACCCCCCGGACATTCCAACTCTTTCTAGTTTCTAAGAGTTGGGGTGATACAGTCTCCCAGACTTACCAGTTCTCTCTTATTTCAAGGAACTGGGGTAAAAATATCCCCCGGACTTACTTACGGTCTTTATTTTTAGCGTAAGGGTAAAAATGTTCACTGAACATTTTTACTCCTCCATAAAGCTGTTGAAGACTTCTTCAATCATGTTCCATTCATCTTCTGAGTCTTCTGGGATTGGTTGCAATTCGCCTTCTGTTCCGTCTTCATTTTCGATGAATGAGTAAGCTTGGATTTCAACTTCACCATTTTCATCTTCTTCTGCGTTAACTGGCACTAGCAGAACATAGTTTTTACCAAATTCTTCTTTCCCATCAATGGTCAAAAGAATTTCAAACAAGGTTTCATTTCCTTGCTCATCTACTAGTGTAATCAATTCACGTTCTTCGTGGTCATGGTTGTGATCGTGTGACATAGTTTCTCCTCTGTCTTAAAATTTTCTATCTAAATAATTTTGCAAAATCAGCTGAGCAGCCAACTTATCAATAACTTTCTTGCGTTTGTTACGGCTGATATCTGCTTGTTCAATCAACATACGTTCCGCAGCGACCGTTGTCAAACGCTCATCCTGATAGTCTACTGGCAAACCAAAGAGTTCTTCTAGCTTGGCACCATAGGCTTGACTGGCTTCTACTCGCGGACCGCTGGTATTGTTCATGTTCTTTGGCAAACCTACTACAAAGCGTTCCACCTTATAGCTGTCAACCAATTCCTTGATACGGTCAAAACCAAACTGGCCCTGATCCTCATTGATCTGGATGATTTCAAGTCCCTGAGCGGTGAAGCCTAGTGGATCACTAATCGCCACCCCTACTGTTTTTGAACCAACGTCCAATCCCATAATTCTCATAGATTATAGATCGACTCCTTGTCCTTTAAGGTAGTAGCGTACCAGTTCTTCAACAATCTCATCACGCTCATACTTACGGATTTGATTTCGTGCATTGTTGTAACGAGGAACGTAGGCAGGGTCTCCACTCAATACATAACCGACGATCTGGTTAATCGGATTGTAGCCCTTGTCATTCAAAGAAGCATAAACATCTGTCAACGTTTCGCTAATTTCTTTCTTATTGGAATCATCCAATTTAAACCGTACAGTTTCTTCAGTAAATCCCATTCTAACACCCTCTTTCCTTAGAATAGTACTATTATAGCACATTCCCTGACGTTCTACAAATAAGTCAGTCTATTAATTTGGATTTTCTATTGTTCTGTCGCCCCATTTGCCACTCTGTCTGCAATATATTGGCTAGGTTCGTTTTTTAAGAGATTTTCAAGACCTATATTTTTTAAATATTCGATCTGAGATGCCTTTTTGACATCCAATACTTGAAAATCATAAGTCGTTGTTGTCTGGATTTCGGTCTCGCTGAGTAGCTTGGTTTCCAGTGTAAATCCTGCTAGTTTGCGTGCCTCTTGGATGGTCTCATCCTTCTCTTCAGCTTCTTGAAGCGCTTTTTGCGTCTCCTCTAGGCCATTTTCAGAGATAAAGTTCTTGAGTTCATCCCCGACAGGTCGTTTTTGCTGAATGGTCAAGGTCAAAAATTGATTACCTTTATAGGTAATAGTCTGAATCTGCTGCGTTCCATTTTCTGACTTCGGCATCAATAAGGTCTTGGTAACAACCGTATTCTTTTCGGCATTGTCCAAAACGGGAAGGTTTGATTGGATGGGGTCAGATGCTGTTGTAGAAGCAGCAGGGGTTTCCTTTTTTTGCCCACATCCCGCAAGCAAAAAGAGGAGAGCAAAACTAGCAATTAGTAACTTTTTCATAATTCCTCACATGATTTTAAAACAAAAGAGCAAACAAGGCCAGGAGTCACTCCCAGCCTTGATGTTTTATAGAGCTGCACGTAGACGTGCTTCTGCATTTTCTACATTACGGACAGAGCGTGGCAAGAAGGCACGGATATCATCTTCTTTATAGCCGACTTGCAGGCGCTTCTCATCAACGAGAATCGGACTCTTTAAGATCCGTGGTGTTTCCATGATTAAGTTGAGCACTTCATTGACACTCAAATCCTCGATGTCAACTCCAAGTGCCTTAGCGTAGCGGTTTTTTGACGAAACGATACTGGCAATTCCATTATCTGTTTTCGTGAGAATATCTAATAACTCTTCTCTTGTAATTCCTTCTTTACCGAGATTTTGTTCTTTATAACTTAACTGGTGGGCATTGAGCCAGGTTTTCGCTTTTTTACAGCTAGTACAACTTGAGACTGTATAAATTTTGATCATGTACCTACCCCTTTCGCTACATGTTACTATCAGTTTAGTCTATTATACCATAAAAAGCATCCGACTTGCGACCTATTTTTAAAAAAATTTAACTTTTTTCGCGATTTTCGTACTTTTTTCTTGACAAATTCAATTTATAACCAACTTCTAAATTTTTTGATATAGATTCGTTTCACAACTGTAACACTTATCATATAAAGAATAATTATCAAAAGCAAAAAGAGGAAATAAATTGGTTTCAAAGGGGTTAAATGAAGCAGGCCAGCAATTGAAGAATAGGGAAGGAAGGTCACAAAACTGGCTGCTAGCAAGGTTGTCCCAAGAACCAACCATGACGGACGGCTTTGTAAGAAAGGGAGTTTTGCTGAACGAAGCATATGGATGACCATGGTTTGGGACCACATGGATTCAATGAACCAACCTGTCTGGAACAGGATGATAAAGCCCGTTGCAGACTCTGCTCCGTGAACATAGGCTTGACCTGTCGTCATTGGGACAATGACAAAATAGAGCAAGATAAAGGTCAAAATATCAAAAGCAGACGAAATCGGACCCATCCAAATCATAAAGCGAGTAATAGACTTGGCTTCCCACTTATGAGGATGCTTCAAAAAGTCTTCATCCACATTATCAAATGGCAAGGCAATGCAAGAAAGGTCGTAGACGAGGTTTAACACAATCAAGTGAATCGGAGCCATAGGAAGGAAAGGTAGAAAGATACCAGACACTAAGAGTGACAGAATATTCCCGAAATTAGAGCTGACCGTCATCTTGATATATTTGGTCATATTGGCATAGACTTTTCGTCCTTCAACCAGACCTTTTTCAAGCACCATCAAATCCTTATCTAGCAAAATGACATCAGCTGTCTCTTTGGCAATATCTACTGCTGTATCAACAGAAATCCCCACATCTGCTACTTTCATAGAAGGGGCATCATTGATCCCATCTCCCATATAGCCGACACAGTGCCCATTAGATTTGATTTGTAAAATGATTCGTGCTTTTTGATCCGGAGAGAGTTTAGCAAAGACAGTCACCTTCTCGACCGCTTGGGCCAACTCTTCGTCCGTCATGGCATCAATATCAGAGCCCAACAAGATTTGATCAACGTCCAAACCAACTTTTTCGCACACTGCTTGGGTTACCTTCTCATTATCCCCAGTCAAGATCTTGGTTTGAACACCATACTCTAATAAAGCTTGGATAGCAGGGGCTGCAGATGGTTTTGGTGGATCTAAAAAGGCAAGATATCCTGTTAGAATCATCTCCTTTTCATCTTCAACAGAGTAAGCAAAACCTTCCTTTAAGCCTGTTTTATAGGCGACTCCTAAGACTCGCAATCCCTGTTGATTAAGTTGGTCTACTTCTTTTAAGATTTCCACTCGGATATCATCCGTCAGAGGGCTAATCTGATCTTGATATTCCACATGGGTTGAAATCGCAAGCATTTCCTCTAGGGCACCCTTGGTTACCAAACTAACAACTTCGTTTTCATCCTTGACGATGACACTCATCCGTCTACGTTCAAAATCAAAGGGCAATTCATCTATTTTTTGAAAGCTAGTATCCAAATTTTGTAGAATAGCGTGTTCTTTAGCTTCTTTTTCAGTTCTACTGATAATGGCACGGTCCATCAAGTTTTTCAAACCGGTTTGAAAATAGGAATTGAGATAGGCTCGTCTCAACACAGATAAATCCAAATCCCCATGTATATCCAAAGGATATTCAAGGACAATTTCGTCTTGGGTAAGGGTTCCAGTTTTATCCGTACACAGGATATCAATAGCACCTAGATCTTGTATGGCATTGAGTTTTTTGATAACGACTTTTTCCTTGGCCATGATAATGGAGCCTTTTGCTAGACTGGCCGTGATGATCATGGGAAGCATCTCAGGTGTAAGCCCGACACCCACGCTCAAAGCAAATACGCCAGCCTCTAACCAATCTCCATCCGTCAAACCATTGGAAAGAAATACGATGGGAACCATGACCAACATCAAACGGATTAAAAGCCAGGAGATACTGTTCATATCCCGTTCGAAAGAGGTGGGCTCGTCATAAGTATTGAGAGTCTGCTCGATCTCTCCCATCATGGTGTCATCACCGACCGCTAGAATCAAAGCCTTGGCGCTTCCTGATATCACGTTGGTTCCCATGAAGGCGAGCGCTTCTGCTTCTAGCAGACTATCAAAATTTGACTGACTCATTTTTGACAAGGCTAGTTTCTCAACCGAATCACTTTCACCCGTCAAGCCAGACTGTTGGACAAAGAAATCACGTGATTCAATCAAAAGGAGGTCTGCTGGAATCATATCCCCAGCACTTAACTTGACTATATCTCCAACGACCAAATCTTCAATTGCGATCTCTAAACTCTGGCCTTCGCGAATAACCGTAGCTGTATTCACAATCATTTTTGAAAGATTGGTCGCAGCTTTGTCACTCCGCAGTTCTTGGACAAATCGAATGCCACCAGAAATGAGGACTAGGACAACGATGATGATAGAGGTCGTCGGATCTTCTTGTCCAGGCTTCGCCAACCAGACATTGGTCACCATGGAAATCATAGCGATGACAAGAAGGATGATTGTAAATGGATTGATAATAGATTCGTAAATCTTTTTAAGGATACTGTCTTCTTGACCCTTGGTGATGGTGTTTTCGCCATATAGATCACGATTTTCCTCCACCTGCTCCTCAGTCAAGCCTGTCAGACTTGTCTTATAAAAAGATAGAGTTTCGTTTAAAGGTGTGCGAATAGCTGCTGCTAATCTTTCTTTTGTAGTTTTCATTGGTTTCTCCTATCTGTATGAATGATGTGTTTCATACACAGAGACCAATCACTTTATAAGGGCAGAACGACACAAATCAGCGATTGGCTGTGTATATGCGGTTCTGGGTGGTCGTCAATTTGCATCATCTGTCTCCTTTTCCTGTTCTAAAACAGTAGAAAATCCTGCCATAAAATGGCAGGATTAAAAAACTAATTATCTGTTTTTTCGTTCAAGCTTTAACTCCATAGGGCAATGAAATGAGCTTAGTCTTGGCCTTCGCGACCAGGACTGTTGACCAACGAGTAGTGTCTCCACTGCTTTGCGGTAGTCATCCGTATCCCTATGGTAGCCTCACCTACCGTTTTCGTCTATCAGTATAAACCTTTAAAATATAAAAGTCAATGATTTATCATAATTTTCTTAAATAACAATTAATTCCTTCGGTGCTAGAGTCAACAATTCGCAACCGTTATCTGTAATTAAGATATCATCTTCAATACGAACGCCGTATTTTCCTTCAATATAAATACCTGGTTCATCAGTCAAGACCATACCAGATTTAATGACTTCTTTGGAAGTTTGGCTAAAGTAGGGTTCTTCGTGGATGTCCAGTCCGATACCGTGTCCGATACCATGTGTAAAGTATTCTCCATAGCCTGCTTCCACAATGATATCACGAGGAATTTTGTCAAAGTCACGGAAACCTAGACCTGCCTTGGCTTGGTCAATCAGAGCTTGGTTGGCTTTCAAAACTGTGTTGTAGATTTCTGCTTGCTCGTCACTGACATGGCCTAGATAGATGGTCCGTGTCATATCGCTGACATAGTGGTCGTAGAGACAGCCGAAGTCCATGGTGATGGCTTCTCCTGCTTCAACCGGTTTGTGCATTGGATGAGCATGAGGTTTGGAAGAGTTGATACCGCTTGCTAGGATTGTATCAAAGGATAAGCCAAATGCTCCTAGCTCCCGCATGCGGAAGTCAAGGAAGTTGGCAATTTCGATCTCAGTCTTTCCAGGTTTGATAAAGTCAAGCGCATCGCGAAAAGCTTGATCTGAGATGGAACATGCCTTACGAATAGTCGCAATCTCCGCTTCATCCTTAATCATACGAAGTGCTTCTACAAACTGAGTCTGTGGAAGCAAGTTGATCCCTGCAAACGCTGCCTGCATGCGGTGGTAATAAGAGACCGAAATCTCGTCCTCAAAACCGATACGAGACAAGCCCATATCCTTAACAATGCCTGCAATAACAGCCAATTCATCGCGGTCAGCCACAATCTCAAAACCTGTTACTTCTTGCTTAGCAGCAATGATATAGCGAGAGTCTGTCACCAAAACCTGACGGTCACGGCTGATGAAGACTGTTCCGTTTGAGCCCCAAAAACCAGTCAAGTAGTAAACATTTTTAAGGTTATTGATAATGATGCCATCTAGTTCTTTTTCTTGCATTTTAGCTAGAAATGCTTGTACACGTTTATTCATGATGTAACTTTCCTTTCAAATAGTGTCCTGTGTAGCTGGCTTCGTTGGCCGCTACTTCTTCTGGAGTTCCTGTTGCGATGATGGTTCCACCACCGACACCGCCCTCAGGTCCTAGGTCAATAATATGGTCTGCTGTCTTGATAACATCTAGATTGTGCTCGATAACAAGGACGGTATTGCCATCGTCGACAAAGCGAGCCAAGACTTTAAGCAAGCGAGCGATATCCTCGGTATGAAGCCCTGTCGTCGGCTCATCCAGAATGTAGAAAGATTTTCCTGTCGAGCGTTTATGGAGTTCGCTAGCCAACTTCATACGCTGGGCTTCTCCCCCAGAAAGGGTGGTAGCCGGTTGACCTAGCGTTACATAGCCCAGCCCCACATCCTTGATGGTCTGAAGTTTGCGTTGAATTTTTGGAATATGTTGGAAGAATTCCACCGCATCGTTGACGGTCATGTCCAAAACCTGCGAGATATTTTTTTCCTTGTAGTGCACTTCTAGGGTTTCACTGTTGTAGCGAGTCCCATGGCAGACTTCACAAGCCACGTAAACATCAGGCAAAAAGTGCATCTCGATCTTGATAATCCCGTCACCTGAACAGGCTTCGCAACGACCACCCTTGACGTTGAAACTGAAACGCCCCTTTTTGTAACCACGAATCTTAGCCTCATTTGTCTGGGCAAAAAGGTCACGTATATCGTCAAAGACCCCCGTATAGGTAGCCGGGTTGGACCTCGGCGTTCGTCCGATCGGGCTCTGGTCAATGTCAATCAAGCGGTCTACATGCTCAATCCCTGTAATCGTCTTAAACTTACCAGGTTTGTCTGAATTGCGGTTAAGCTTCTGGGCAATGGCTTTTTTGAGGATGCTGTTGATTAAGGTTGATTTCCCTGAGCCAGAAACGCCTGTTACCGCAATGAATTTCCCGAGTGGGAAGCGAGCGGTGATATTTTGCAAGTTGTTCTCACGCGCACCTGTCACTTCGATAAAGCGACCATTGCCAACACGGCGTTCTGACGGTACAGGAATCGCGCGTTTTCCTGATAGATACTGTCCTGTGATAGACTTGCTGTTACGAGCCACCTGCTTGGGGGTTCCTGCGGCAACAATCTCCCCACCAAAAACACCGGCACCGGGACCAACGTCAATCAGGTAATCCGCCTCGCGCATAGTATCTTCGTCGTGTTCCACCACGATGAGAGTATTGCCCAAGTCGCGCATCTTTTTCAGACTAGCAATCAGGCGGTCATTATCCCTCTGGTGAAGACCAATCGACGGCTCATCCAGGATATAGAGGACACCTGATAGGTTGGATCCAATCTGGGTTGCCAAGCGAATACGCTGACTCTCCCCACCTGAAAGGGTTCCTGCCGAACGCGACAGAGTCAGATAGTTGAGTCCCACATTATTGAGGAAGGTCAAGCGATCCTTAATTTCCTTGAGAATAGGACGGGCGATAATGGCTTCATTTTCAGACAGAGTCAACTGGCTCACCAAAGCCAAGTGGTCTGCGATAGACAGGTCTGAGATTTCACCGATATGTGGTCCTTGCTCCCCACCCACACGGACAGACAAGGCCTGGTCATTGAGACGGTAGCCATGGCAAGTTCCGCAGGTTAGTTCATTCATGTAGAGACGCATTTGGGTGCGTGTGTAATCACTGTTAGTCTCATGGTAACGACGCTTGATATTATTGACAACCCCCTCAAAAGGAATGTCAATATCGCGCACACCGCCAAATTCATTCTCATAGTGGAAATGGAATTCCTTGCCATCTGAGCCGTAAAGAATCAAGTTCTTATCTTCTTCTGACAAGTCTTCAAAAGGCTTATCCATATCTACTCCAAAGGCTGTCATGGCCTGCTCTAGCATGTTTGGATAGTAGTTAGATGAGATAGGATTCCAAGGTGCCAAGGCTCCCTCACGCAAAGTTTTGCTGGCGTCTGGCACTACCAAATCAGTATCCACTTCTAGCTTGATACCCAAACCGTCACACTCACTGCATGAGCCAAAAGGAGCATTGAAGGAGAAGAGACGAGGCTCTAACTCTGGTACTGTAAAACCACAAACTGGACAGGCATAATGCTCAGAAAAGAGCAACTCAGAATCGTCCATAGTGTCGATAATCACATAACCTTCTGCGATACGAAGGGCAGCCTCAATGGAATCAAAGAGACGGCTACGAATGCCCTCCTTGATGACAATACGGTCTACCACAACATCGATATTGTGTTGCTTGCTCTTAGACAGCTCTGGCACTTCGGTCACATCATAGACTTCCCCATCCACTCGGACACGAACATAGCCATCCTTTTGAATTTTTTCAATGACGCTCTTGTGTTGTCCTTTTTTCTTGCGGATGACAGGGGCCAAAATCTGCAAGCGTTGGCGTTCTGGCAACTCCAAAACCTTATCCACAATTTGCTCCACAGAAGAAGCCTTGATAGCCCCATGTCCGTTGATACAGTAAGGCGTCCCCACACGTGCGTAGAGGAGACGCAGATAATCATTGATTTCAGTTGTGGTTCCCACGGTCGAACGAGGGTTTTTGCTGGTGGTTTTCTGGTCGATGGAAATAGCTGGGCTGAGACCATCAATAGCATCTACATCTGGTTTTTCCATATTTCCCAAAAACTGACGAGCATAGGCTGATAGACTCTCTACATAGCGACGTTGTCCCTCCGCATAGAGGGTATCAAAGGCCAGACTGGATTTCCCAGACCCTGACAAACCAGTCACAACAACTAGCTTGTCTCGCGGAATCTCCACATCGATATTTTTTAAGTTATGGGCACGCGCCCCATGAATCACAATTTTATCTTGCATCTTTGTTCTTTCTAGTCCATTATTGCTTTCCATTATACCAAAAAATGTGAAATTCTATTACCCAAAAAGCTGTTTTTATAGTATAATAGTACGGTGCAAAAAATGAATCACTGAATAGTAGGAAAGGATAGGGGATATGAAACAAGTTTTTCTCTCAACAACAACTGAATTTAAAGAGATCGACACGCTTGAACCGGGTACTTGGATCAACCTCGTCAATCCTACACAAAATGAATCGCTGGAAATCGCTAACGCCTTCGACATTGACATTGCCGACCTTCGAGCACCACTCGATGCGGAAGAAATGTCCCGTATTACCATCGAAGATGAGTACACTTTGATCATCGTGGACGTTCCCATCACAGAGGAAAGAAACAATCGTACCTACTACGTTACGATTCCGCTGGGGATTATCATCACCGAGGAAACCATTATCACCACCTGCTTGGAATCCCTCCCCGTTCTCGATGTCTTTATCAACCGTAGACTGCGCAACTTTTACACCTTCATGCGTTCACGCTTTATCTTCCAGATTCTCTACCGCAACGCCGAACTTTACCTTACGGCCCTTCGTTCGATCGACCGTAAGAGTGAACAAATCGAAAGTCAACTTCACAAGTCTACTCGAAACGAAGAGCTGATCGAGCTCATGGAATTGGAAAAGACCATCGTCTATTTCAAGGCCTCACTTAAGACGAACGAGCGCGTGATTAAGAAATTGACCAGCGCAACTAGCAATATCAAGAAATACCTAGAAGACGAAGACCTACTCGAAGACACTCTGATTGAAACCCAACAGGCCATTGAGATGGCAGATATTTATGGAAACGTCCTTCACTCTATGACAGAGACCTTTGCCTCTATCATTTCCAATAACCAGAACAACATCATGAAGACCCTGGCTCTCGTGACCATCGTTATGTCTATCCCAACCATGATCTTCTCAGCCTACGGGATGAACTTTAAGGATAATGAAATCCCTCTAAACGGTGAGCCTCACGCCTTCTGGTTAATCGTCTTTATCGCCTTTGCTCTGAGTGTTTCGCTCACTCTCTATCTCATCCATAAAAAATGGTTCTAAGAGGAATCCCTATGTCTCAGATTGATTTACAAAAATTAACTAAGAAAAACCAAGAGTTTATCCACATCGCTACCCAACAATTTATCAAAGATGGTAAAACAGACGCTGAAATCAAGGCTATCTTTGAGGAAGTCATTCCTAAAATCCTTGAAGAGCAAGCCAAAGGAACGACTGCACGTTCCCTCTACGGGGCTCCAACCCACTGGGCTCATAGCTTCACTGTCAAAGAGCAATATGAAAAAGAGCATCCAAAAGAAAATGATGATCCAAAACTCATGATTATGGACTCAGCCCTTTTTATCACCAGTCTCTTTGCATTGGTTAGCGCTCTGACTACCTTCTTCTCTACAGATCAGGCTATTGGCTATGGGTTGATTACCCTCTTGTTGGTTGGACTTGTAGGAGGACTTGCCTTCTACTTGATGTACTACTTTGTCTACCAGTACTATGGACCAGACACAGATCGTAGCCAGCGCCCTCCTTTCTGGAAATCAATCCTCGTCATCCTCGCTGCTATGGTTCTCTGGTTGGCTGTCTTCTTCGCAACAAGCTTCCTACCAGCAGCTCTCAATCCAATTCTTGCTCCACTGCCTTTGGCTGTCCTAGGAGCGGCCCTTCTCGCCCTTCGCTTCTATCTCAAGAAACGCTTCAATATCCGAAGTGCAAGCGCGGGCCCATCACGTTATTAAGAAAAGTGAAACGCTATGGCATATAGTCAATCCTTAGCACAGCAGATTCGAAAAATTCTAGCACTCAAACTTCCTCCCCAAATTTTCGAAGAAGAGTTAGAAGAAAAGAAACTGTTTGGTGGCCTGGCCTTTATGATTCGTGGGAAAATGGTCCTTACAGTCAGTTCCAGAAAGGACGAGCTGGTTATGGTCAGAATTGGCAAAGAAATGGAAAAGCAAGTTCTACCCCGAACAGGAGCTCATACTACATTGATGAGAGGTCGACCTTATCATGGCTATATAGACCTAGATATCGAAGGTCAAAAAGAACTTCCTTACTGGATTGATTTAGCCCTCTCCTATAATCAAGAGTTAACCAAGTAACTCATATCTGGTTAGATTAGAAAAACGAAAAGCAACTGCTAAGGCGGTTGCTTTTTCACTTGCTTTCTTGAGATCCAATAGAACTTCTGAGTCTCATTCTTGTAGTTTTCTCTCATCTTTTATGATAAAATAGGCTAAATCTATTTGCAGGAGGATGAGATATGATTTCTACTATTGGTATCGTGAGCTTGTCTAGTGGTGTTATCGGAGAGGATTTTGTCAAACACGAAGTCGATTTGGGTCTCCAACGTCTCAAGGATTTGGGACTCAATCCTGTCTTTTTGCCCCATTCGCTAAAAGGGTTAGACTTTATCAAGGACCATCCGGAGGCACGTGCAGAGGATTTGATGCAGGCCTTTTCGGACGATAGCATCGACACGATCCTATGTGCCATTGGTGGAGACGATACCTATCGTTTGTTGCCCTACCTTTTTGAGAACGACCAGCTTCAAAAGGTTATCCAACAAAAGATTTTTCTTGGCTTCTCGGATACCACTATGAACCACCTTATGTTGCACAAACTAGGGGTCAAGACTTTTTATGGGCAATCCTTTCTAGCAGACATTTGTGAATTGGACAAGGAGATGTTGCCCTATAGCTTTCACTACTTTAAAGAACTGATCGAGACTGGGAGAATCTCAGAAATCCGCCCTAGCGACCTTTGGTATGAGGAACGGATTGACTTTAGTCCCAAGGCCCTGGGAACAGCTCGTATCAGTCATACAAATACTGGTTTTGACTTGCTACAAGGAAATGCTCAGTTTGAGGGAGAAATTCTCGGTGGTTGCCTTGAATCTCTCTATGATATCTTTGACAACTCTCGATACGCAGACAGCACGGAGCTCTGCCAAAAGTACAAACTCTTCCCTGACTTATCCGACTGGGAAGGAAAGATTCTTTTGTTAGAAACAAGCGAAGAAAAACCTGAGCCGGAAAACTTCAAAAAGATGGTGCTGGCTTTGAAAGAAACTGGGGTATTTGAGGTCATCAGTGGACTCTTGGTCGGAAAGCCAATGGATGAAACCTTCTATGACGACTATAAGGAAGCACTATTGGATATCATTGATAACAATATCCCGATTGTCTATAATCTGAATGTCGGTCACGCAACTCCAAGAGCCATTGTGCCCTTTGGCGTTCACGCTTATGTGGATACACAGAAGCAAGTCATTCGCTTTGACTATAACAAAAAATAAACAATTTCTCCATTTTTGTGCTTTGGTATTGATTTTCGTTACAATTTGTGTCTGAATTTATTGCATTTTGCTTATTTCTATGATATCTTTTTAAAGGAGGTGTATATGACTAAACAAAAAATAAATCAAATTGTCGGTTCAATTGGAGCCTTTATCGGGATTGTTGTATTTATCGCCTACATCCCACAAATTTTTGCCAATTTACAAGGCAACAAAGCTCAACCATTCCAGCCTTTATCCGCAGCAGTATCTTGTTTAATTTGGGTTATTTACGGATGGACAAAAGAGCCTAAGAAGGATTGGATACTAATTATTCCAAACTCAGCTGGCGTTGTCTTAGGTGGACTGACATTTCTTACTGCACTATAAAAGTTACTAGCATATAATCAAAAAGCTGAGATAATTTTCTCAGCTTTTTCTATTTTCTCAGATAGTTAGACGCTTGGACTCACTAATTTCCGTTTTTCCACTCGCAATCATTCTCGTGGTCATCAACCAGGCCTGCCGCCTGTAGAAAAGACAAAACTGCGACTGGACCTGTAAACTTGAAGCCTTGTTTTTTGAGATCTTGAGACAACTTTTCAGACAAGGCTGTTTTAGCAGGTGCTAGGTGATAGTCAGGAACATCATTCACGATCGTTTTTCCCTCAACAAAAGACCAGAGATAGGCATCAAAGGAGCCATATGCTTCCTGAACTTGTAAAAATGCTTGGACATTGGAGCGTGTCGCAAAGAGCTTGGCACGATTTCGGATGATGGCTGGATTCTCTAACAAGGCTTCCAACTCCCCATCTGTCATTTCCGCGACCGCTTGAATTTGATAGCCATGAAATGCTTCTCGGAAAGCCTGGCGTTTGTTGAGTACCGTTTCCCAAGACAGACCAGCCTGATAAGTCTCCATACAGAGCAGTTCAAAAAGAGCGCGGTCATCATGAAGGGGTTGCCCCCACTCCTCATCATGATAGGCTACATATAAGGGATTATTCATTTTTACCCAACCACAGCGTTTTGGCATATTATACTCCTATTTGACCAACATCTTAAGGGCCGACTTGATATAGTTCTCTGCTGTATCCGTCGTCCCTTCAAAGAATTTCTTGATTTTCTTAAGCTCGGTCGCCTTGTAGCCCAGTGCCAACATGGCTTCCATGGCTTCTTCCAGTTCTTGGTTTTCAATGCTTGCTTGCACTGCCACCTTAGCAGGAAGGTCATCACTAGCCACAACTACCTTGCCTTCCAAGTCCAGCACCATCTGCTGGGCTGTTTTCTTGCCAATTTTAGGAAACTTGGTCAAGTAGGTGATGTTCTTGCTTTCGATGGCTTGAACCAAGCCAACATTGTCATCAGCAGCGATAATAGCAAGAGCTGACACAGGCCCAATCCCAGATACCGAAATCAGACTGAGAAAGAGCTTTTTCTCATCTTCTGAGCGAAATCCATAAAGTAGATGGGCGTCCTCACGCACAACCTGATGCACATAAATTTGAGATTCTTGATTGACCTGTCCCGAGTAAGCATAGGGATTGGCTACATGCAGGATATAACCGATACCGTTGGTTTCAAGAACAATGTATTTGGCAGTAATTTTGGTAATGATTCCTTTTAAATATTCGTACATAGTTTTCCTTTTCTCTTATTTCGTTTATCTAGTATATCATATTTTCTTTATCCGAGGAGTGAGAATCGACTATCACAAATACAGTATATCAAAAATAATTTATGCTTATCTATTGACATATTGAAAATTAAGTACTATAATCACCTGTAATTGAATAACTATCTTCAGGGCAGGGTGAAATTCCCTACCGGTGGTATAGCCCACGAGCCGAAAGGCATGATTTGGTGAAATTCCAAAGCCGACAGTATAGTCTGGATGAAAGAAGATAAAAGTATATTTGTGCTTTTTGCGTGCTCTGAAATGATTACTTGTCATTTCAGAGCATTTTTGTTAATCGCATAAGTTTTCTTTTGTATGCCTTGAATAGTCCCCTATTCAAGGTATTTTTTTTGGAGGTAGTGAGATGAGCGACTCAAAATATATGAAATTAGCAATAAAATTGGCACAAAAAGGAGCTGGTTACGTCAATCCCAATCCTATGGTTGGCGCAGTTATTGTAAAAGATAATCACATTATCGGACAAGGTTATCATGAGTTTTTTGGTGGCCCACATGCTGAGAGAAATGCTCTAAAAAACTGTAGAGAATCCCCTGTCGGAGCAACGCTTTATGTAACACTTGAACCCTGTTGTCACTTCGGGAAAACACCTCCTTGTATAGACGCTATAATCGATAGTGGTATTACAAGAGTAGTCATTGGAAGCCTAGACTGTAACCCTATTGTATCTGGAAAAGGAGTAAAGATACTTGAGGAAAATAATCTTCAAGTTACTGTTGGAGTTTTAGAAAATGAGTGTCTTAACTTAATAAAAAGTTTTAGAAAGTATATTACCCAGCATGTACCCTATGTTTTTATGAAATATGCAATGACAATGGATGGAAAAATAGCCACTAAAACAAATCAATCCAAATGGATTACTGGAGAAGAGGCAAGAAAGCATGTACATCAGTTACGACACCATGTTAGTGCGATTATGGTGGGAGTCAATACTGTTATTCAAGACGATCCTTTGCTGACATGTAGATTGGAGGAAGGGAAAAATCCTATCCGTATCATATGCGATACACATTTACGAACTCCTCTTACCTCTAAAATCGTAAAAACAGCAAATGATATTAAAACTTACATTGCCACTTCCTCTGAAGACAAAAATAAAATGAAGCTATATCAAAATCATGGCTGTGAAATACTTCCCATAAAGAAAAAAGGCAATCATATAGACTTATCAAGTTTAATGCAACATCTAGGAAATATGCAGATTGATAGCCTACTTCTAGAAGGGGGCAGTCTAATGAATTGGAGTGCTTTGGAACAACAAATTGTTGATGAGCTGAAAATATATATTGCACCAAAAATTTTTGGAGGCAGTGCCAAGTTTCCTGTCGGAGGTGAAGGTATTTCTTTGCCAAATGACGCTATTAGCTTGAAGCCTTATGCTTTTTCTCAAATAGGAGATGACTATCTCATAGAAAGTGAGGTGATTTATCCATGTTCACAGGAATAATTGAAGAAATCGGAAAAGTTGAAAGAATACAGAAAGACTCTCGTAATTGCAAACTATCAATTAAAGCCTCAAAAGTATTAACGGATATCCATTTAGGCGATAGTATAGCAGTAAATGGTATCTGTCTTACAGTTACTCATTTCAATCATCAATCCTTTACAGTTGATGTAATGAATGAAACATGGAGCCGAACAGCTCTTACACTATTAAAACATGGAAGTGAGGTAAATCTAGAAAGAGCCTTATCTGTCAACAGTCGACTTGGAGGTCACGTCGTTACAGGACACATTGATGGTACAGGAAAAATCTCGTCAATAAAAAAAGATGATAATGCTGTATGGTATAAAATCAACACACAAAAAGAAATTTTAGATTTAATAGTTGAAAAAGGATCTATTACAATTGACGGCATTAGTCTGACTGTCGCTAAAGTCTCCAAACTAAACTTTTCAGTATCTGTTATCCCTCATACTTTGGAACAAACTATTCTTAAGAGTAAACAAGTCGGATGTACAGTAAATCTTGAAAATGATATATTAGGTAAATATGTGCAAAAACTAATGGATAACTCTCCGAAGTCAGAGATATCTAAGGAACTATTATACCAAAATGGATTTTAGCAGAAAGGATGATCAGTCAATGGAATATCGAAAAATACAAGAATCATTAGAAGCATTGCAGAAGGGACGACTTGTTCTTGTTATAGACGACAAGGATAGAGAAAACGAAGGAGACTTAATTTGTTCCGCACAAGCAGCTACAACAGAAAATGTTAATTTCATGGCTACTTATGCCAAAGGATTAATTTGTATGCCTATGAGCGAAAGTTTAGCTAATCAATTAATGCTTTCACCTATGGTTGAAAACAATACAGATAATCATAAGACTGCTTTTACAGTTTCAATTGATTATAAGGAAACGACCACAGGTATTTCTGCCGAGGAAAGAGGATTGACCGCACGTATGTGTGTCTCCGAAGATATAAGACCCTCTGATTTTCGCAGGCCAGGACACATGTTTCCTTTAATTGCGAAAAACGGTGGTGTTCTAGAAAGAAATGGACACACAGAAGCAACTGTTGATCTATTAAAATTAGCAGGACTAAAAGAGTGTGGCCTATGTTGTGAAATAATGAATCATGATGGCAAAATGATGAGAACAGATGATTTAATTCAGTTCTCTAAGAAACACAACATTCCATTAATTACCATCAAAGAATTACAAGAATATAGAAAAGTATATGATCAGCTGGTAGAACGAGTTTCAACTGTCAATATGCCTACTAGATACGGTAATTTTAAAGCAATTAGCTATATAGATAAACTAAATGGGGAACATCACCTTGCTCTTATTATGGGAAATATAGAGGATGGAACCAATGTATTATGTCGGGTCCACTCTGAATGTTTAACAGGAGATGTTTTAGGCTCTTTACGGTGCGATTGTGGACAGCAATTTGATAAAGCTATGAAAATGATTGCTGAGAATGGTTCGGGTGTCTTACTTTACTTGCGACAGGAGGGACGAGGAATTGGACTTATCAATAAATTAAAAGCCTATCATTTACAAGATCAAGGAATGGATACGCTTGATGCCAATCTTGCGTTAGGATTTGAAGGTGATTTAAGAGAATATCACA
Source organism: Streptococcus sp. CM6 (assembly GCF_000526095.1). Taxonomy (NCBI): domain Bacteria; kingdom Bacillati; phylum Bacillota; class Bacilli; order Lactobacillales; family Streptococcaceae; genus Streptococcus; species Streptococcus sp. CM6. Next base: position 108,434 of record NZ_JATS01000012.1, read on the forward strand.
TTGGAGCACAAATGATTAAAGACCTGGGACTACAGTCACTGCATTTACTGACAAATAATCCTGACAAGGTTGAACAGTTAGAAAAATATGGAATTACCATTTCCAGTAGAATACCAATCGAAATAGAAGCTAATCCTTACGACAGTTTTTATTTAAAGACAAAGAAAAATCGAATGGGGCACATTTTAAATATGGAGGAAAAATAAATGAAGACTTATGAAGGTAATTTAGTAGCGAACAATATTAAAATAGGCATTGTTGTAGCGAGATTTAATGAATTTATAACTTCAAAATTATTATCTGGAGCACTAGATAATCTCAAAAGAGAGAATGTAAACGAGAAAGATATCGAGGTAGCCTGGGTTCCAGGAGCTTTTGAAATACCACTGATTGCATCAAAAATGGCAAAAAGTAACAAATATGATGCAATTATCTGCTTGGGAGCTGTCATTAGAGGTAGTACAAGTCATTATGATTATGTATGTAGCGAGGTATCTAAGGGAATCGCCCAAATCAGTTTAAATAGCGAAATCCCAGTTATGTTTGGTGTGCTAACGACAGATACAATTGAACAAGCCATAGAGCGAGCTGGTACTAAAGCAGGAAATAAGGGTTCTGAGTGTGCACAAGGAGCTATTGAAATGGTCAACCTAATTCGTACGTTAGACGCTTAGAACAGACTCTACTTTTAAGTGAATAAAGAAACTTGGCAAAATCGCAATTTAATACCCTATAAAAATCATAGAGCAAACTAGGAAGCCAGTCGCAGATTGGTAAAACACAGCTTCGATGTTGCAGACAAAACTGGCAAAATTAGCTCAAAACACTATTTTGAGATTACTGATAAAACTGATGTGGTTTAAAGAGATCTTTGACGAGTATTCGGAAGAAAAAAGTAAATATTTCTATGATAAAACGCATAGAATCAAGGTTTTTGAAGATCTGATTTTATGCGTTTTTCTGATTTTGAAAATTTTTCCCAGTCTTTTTTGTACT
>NZ_JATS01000013.1:0-20424 GCF_000526095.1 Streptococcus sp. CM6
CGAAAGAAAACTTGGGAAGAAATGACAGAATTAGAACGACTCCAGGAGGAGAATGAACGCTTACGGACTGAGGTGGCCTACCTAAAAAAGTTAAAAGAGTTAGAGGAAAGGGACGAAGCCCTAGAGCGAGAAAGGCAGAGGCAGTTAGAGAAATGGCTTCAGGAGGATTTAGACTAGATTTGCTTCTTGAAACAGCACGTTTAGCTCGCTCGACTTACTACTATCAGTTGAAGCAACTATATGGGCTTGGCAAAGATAAAGAGCTTAAAATCGAAATTCAGGCCATTTATAATGACCATAAAGGAAATTATGGTTATCGTCGGATTAACTTAGAACTAAGAAATCGTGGTTTTACAGTGAATCATAAGAAAGTTCAACGTCTGATGAAGGTCCTTGGTTTAAGTGCTCGAATTCGTCGGAAACGAAAGTATTCTTCCTACAAAGGAGAGATTGGTAAGAAAGCAGACAACCTGATTCAACGTCAGTTTGAAGCATCAAGGCCAATGGAAAAGTGCTATACGGATGTGACAGAGTTTGCCATTCCAAATAGCACACAGAAATTGTATTTATCGCCTGTTTTAGATGACTTTAATAGCGAAATTATCGCCTATAATCTTTCTTGTTCTCCTAATTTAGAACAAGTGAAAGCTATGCTGGAGCAGGCCTTTATAGAGAAATACTATGAGAATACGAGTCTCCATAGCGATCAAGGATGGCAATACCAACACGATTCTTATCACAGGTTTTTAGAGAGTAAGGGAATCCAAACATCTATGTCACGTAAAGGTAACAGCCCAGACAACGGTATGATGGAATCTTTCTTTGGCATTTTCAAATCGGAAATGTTTTATGGTTATGAGAAGATGTTTCAGTCGCTTAAACAATTGGAACAAGCTATTGCGGACTATATTGATTACTACAACAACAAACGAATTAAGGTCAAACTAAAAGGACTTAGCCCTGTGCAATACAGAACTAAATCCTTCGCTTAAATTATTTGTCTAACTTTTTGGGGTCAGTACACAGAGCTGGTTTTTCATGTCTAATTGTCTGTTTCTACGAATCGTCCTAGGATGTGGACATTTTCGGATACAGAGACAAAGGCTGTCGGATCGACCTGTTTCATGATGTGTTTAAAATCATTAAACTCTGCTCGCGTGATAACCGTAATCAAGACTGCTTTTCTCTCATGATTATAAGTTCCTTCTGCATCGTGGATCATGGTAGCGCCTCGGTGCAATTTTTTATGGATTTTTTCGATTACCTTTTCAGGATTATTGGTCACAATCATGGCCTGCATGCGTTTTTGCTTGGTAAAGACAGCGTCTGTCACACGACTGGAGACAAAGATGGTAATCATGGAGTAGAGGGCGTATTTCCAACCAAAGGTCAAACCTGCTATCAGCATGATGGTTCCATTTACCAGGAAAGAAATACTACCGACATTCTTACCTGTCTTCTTACGAATGGTCAGACTGACGATATCTGTACCTCCGCTAGAAATATTGTTACGGAGTGCAAAACCAATCCCTAAGCCCATGACAACACCCCCAAAAAGGGCATTGATAATGGGATCCTCTGTCAAGGTCACAACTGGTACAATCTGGATAAAGAGGGAACTCATGGATACTGTAATAAAAGTAAAGACCGTAAATTTATGTCCAATCTGATACCAAGCTAAAATCATCAACGGAAAATTGATAGCATAAAAGGTTAGCGATATCGGAATGTAAAAGCCAAACCAGTGATGACTCAAGGCAGAGATAATCTGTGCCAAACCCGTCGCACCACTGGAGTAAACGTGTCCTGGTTGAAAAAAGAAATTGACTGCTACTGCTGACAAAAATCCATAGACCAGAGAAGCCGAGATTTTCTCATCATATTTTTCCCGAGAGATACTTTGTAAAACTCGTAAGATTTTTATCTGATAAGCAAAGCGGCGCAGATAATAGCGCCACCGCTTAATTCGTTTTGCTTGTTTCATCTTCTTCTACTTGTAAGCTGAGTTCCTCTAGTTGTTTGAGAGCGACTGTTGATGGAGCTTGAGTCATTGGGTCGGTTGCCTTGTTGTTCTTAGGAAAGGCAATGACTTCACGGATATTTTCTTCTCCTGCTAAGAGCATCACAAAACGGTCAAGACCGATCGCCAAACCACCGTGTGGTGGGAAACCATAGTCCATGGCTTCAAGAAGGAAACCAAACTGGTCATTTGCTTCTTCAGCTGAGAAACCAAGAGCCTTGAACATGCGTTCTTGAAGATCTTTTTGGTTGATACGAAGGCTACCACCACCAAGCTCATAACCGTTCAAGACGATATCGTAAGCAATGGCACGAACCTTAGCCAAATCACCTTCTAATTCGTGAGCTGTTTCTTCCTGTGGAAGAGTAAATGGATGGTGGGCGCTCATGTAGCGACCTTCTTCTTCAGACCATTCAAACATTGGCCAATCAACCACCCAAAGGAAATTGAATTTATCGTTATCAATCAAGCCAAGCTCTTTAGCAATACGACCACGAAGGGCACCAAGTGTTGCATTAGCTACCTCAAGCGTATCCGCCACAAAGAGAACCAAATCCTTATCTCCAAGACCAAGTGCTGCAGTCAATTCTGCTTGGATACCAGTCAAGAATTTGGCAACTGGTCCATTTAATTCTCCATCAACCACCTTGACCCAAGCAAGACCTTTGGCACCATACTGCTTGGCTACTTCGGTCATCTTATCGATATCTTTACGTGAATAGTTGTCTGCTGCGCCTTTGACTACAATGGCTTTAACAGCAGGTGCTTCTGAGAAGACTTTGAAATCAACACCCTTGACAACTTCTGTCAAGTCCTGAAGCAACATGTCAAAACGAGTATCGGGTTTGTCAGAACCGTAAAGAGCCATCGCGTCATCATACTTCATACGAGGGAATGGAAGCGTCACGTCAATGCCTTTGGTTTCTTTCATCACGCGCGCAATCAATCCTTCTGTAATATCTTGGATTTCTTGCTCCGTTAGGAAGGATGTTTCCAAGTCGACCTGGGTAAACTCAGGCTGGCGGTCACCACGCAAGTCCTCGTCACGGAAGCATTTGACGATTTGGTAGTAACGATCAAAACCAGCATTCATCAAAAGTTGCTTGGTAATCTGTGGACTTTGAGGAAGAGCGTAGAAATGCCCTTTATTGACACGAGATGGCACCAAATAGTCACGCGCCCCTTCTGGCGTTGACTTCGAAAGGAATGGCGTCTCCACATCGATAAATTCCAACTCATCCAAGTAGTTACGGATAGAGTGGGTCACTTTAGCACGAAGTTTGAGATTTTCTAACATCTCTGGACGACGAAGGTCAAGGTAACGGTAACGCAAACGCGTATCGTCATTGGCCTCAATACCATCTTTAATCTCAAAAGGTGTTGTTTTGGCTGTATTAAGCACCGTCAAAGCTGTCACGTTTAACTCAACCGCACCAGTCGGCAATTTATCATTGGCTTGCTCACGCGCAGCGACTTGACCAGTCACCTCGATAACAAATTCGCTACGAAGGCTTTCAGCTGTTGCCATAACCTCTGCAGATACTTTTTCAGGGTTGATAACCAACTGCATGATTCCTTCACGGTCACGAAGGTCGATAAAGATCAAACCACCCAAGTCACGACGACGGCTAACCCAGCCTTTCAAGGTCATTTCTTGTCCGATGTGTTCCTCACGAACACGACCAGCATACATACTACGTTTCATGTTTTCTCTCCTCTTTTATTCTGTTACTATTTTACCATAAAAGCGCAGGCACTTCATGAAAATCATCAGAAAAGTTTGATTGTCTTTAGAAATCAAAACGAACAGACAAAAAATCCGATGAAAACGTCATCGGATTCTCTGATTATGATTCTTAACCTTTTTTACGCTTTTCAGCAATCTCAGCTGCCTTTTTAGGTAGAACAATCTCCGTCGCATACGCCGAAGCAAAACGCAAGACACCTGCAATAGGCGCAAAGACAACTGCTAGATAGTTGTAAAAGAAGTCGCCTTTAAAGGCATAGGCAAGTGCCCCGATGATAAAGAAGAGAACGACCGCCTGTATCACTGCTAATAAAATTACTCGTTTCATGTGACCTCCTGACTCTATTATAGCATGAGTATCATCAAAAAGCCGATTAAATTATTCAAAGCGTGTAAAGAAATGCTATAAAGAAGGCCTTTTCGGCTTACATAAGCCAAACCCAAACTCAATCCCAGACTAGCATAGACTAAAAACTGTTGCAAAGTTCCTGGAAAATGAATCAAGGCAAAAAGCACACTCGATACAAGGAGAAACAGAGCTGTCTGTTTGCTGTTGTTCTGCTTAGGAAAGAGATAGCGCGCCAACATCCCTCTAAAGATGAGTTCTTCCGTCAGAGGAGCAAAGACTACCACCATAAAGAAACCAAAGACAGGCTGAGCGACTGTCAGTTGAGATACGATTTGTTGATTGACTGACGGATCATCTGGCAAAAAGAACTGGGCTGTAATCGCCACTAGCAAAACCAGGGTTGGCAACCAAATATAACGATTAAATGCCATTGTCTGGATGCTAACCTTTTCTGTCTGATACCATCTGTAAACTCCATAAACATAGGCCCCTGACAGGACGATATAGAGTGGCAAAACTCCAAAGATTGAAGCCCCTAGTCCAAGAGCTGATAATGCCATACTCTGAACCAGACCATAGCCAAAGAAAAAGGATAGAACAGCTAGAAGAAACCAGCCAAGATTTTTAAGTAAGTTCATAAAAGACTCCTTTATTTGAAATAACGTTTTACCATAGGTAATTGCATCACATTGATATAAATATGGATTGCTCCTACAAGCAAGAAGGCTAGTAACTGAATCTCTCCTGTCAACAAAGAAAAGATAGCAATCAAAAAATAGAGACCTGGCAAGACATACTGATTTAATTGGAATAAAATTCGAAAACTTTGTTCCAAATTAGCCTGACGCTCCCCTTCATCATAGGAGTTTATATAGTCCAAGACATCTTTTGGTGTAGAGAAGAATTCCAAATCAAACTGACGAACGATCGCAATGGTCTTATAGAGATATTTTTGAGCACTGAAAATCATCACTAATGCCAAAAAAGAAAGAGATAAGGTTATATAGCTGATATTTAGTACAATGACTTCACTACCTGAGATGAAAAGAGCCAAAAAAATCGCTACGCCTGCACTATTAAAAGCAATAGTTCCAAACTCGAGATTACGATACATTTGTACATAATAGGTTTCATTCAGATCATCTTCCATTTCCTCTTGATACAAGGAGTGAAATTTTCTGCTTTTCTTTAAGAAATCGAAAGTCAAAAACATACTAATGAAACCTAACAGTAAACAAATAGATGATATCCATGGAGTCACGGTTTTGACATCTAAAATGGTTCCGTAGTTTTCGGTATAGGCCTTAAACATCTCTGCAAACATGCCCAAGAAGCCTCCCAAGATAACAGCCATTAAAAACAACAATCCACGTTTATTTTTCATATTCATCCTCTTTCTAAACTAATCCAACCAACCACTGACCAATCACTTTACCTGATTCATAAATAGCTGTCAAGCCCTCTGTTCCAAGTGACACCAAAATCAAACAAACAGCAAACAAGAGAATAGCTTGGTTTCTAGCTTTTTTTGCTCCATCTCCCAAGGGTTCATTGCCAAGCCAACCTGCTAGATAGGCATAGAGAGTTACTGTTATAATCCCAATCTCTGTCGAAGAGAGAAACAGCAAGACTGTCACCAAACGAACGATATTGGCTTGAATGTTAAAATAATTTCCTAAACCTGCACAAACACCTGCAAGTTCTTTGTGTTCAGTATCTACTTGAAAATCTGTTAAAAACTTTTTCATATTCATTCTCCTTTTTCACTTGCTAGATTTTTGGATTTCTTTTCAATCCAGTCAACTACTGGGATGAGAGCAAAGTAGGCTCAAACAAATTGGTCGCTTTGATATGGATTTAACCAGCCTAGGTCCATCCCAATCGGTAGAAATACGCTGACTAATAAAGCTATGGCAACTACATAATAAATCACTTTATACTTGTTCATCACTCGTCCTCCTCTATCCGAAATACCGACTCGACTGGTTCATTGAATATCTGCGAAATCTTCAGGGCGATCACAATGGACGGGGTGTATTCGTCCCGTTCTAGTAGGCTAATGGTCTGTCTGGACACGCCAGCTAGTTTGGCCAGTTCGGTCTGATTGAGACCATCACGAGCCCGAAGCTCTTTTAAACGATTTTTAAGCATTCCTTTCTCCTTTACTCTTAACTTGCTTATATTGTAACACATCTTTTTCTTTTTGACAATAATATTTGTCAAAAAGTTTATGATTTTTGTCATTTTGCAAAATAAAAAGGTCAGGAATAAGATCCTGACCAGTTTATCTGTCATTAAAATCCTAGTTTTTCAAAGACTTGAGAGAAGTTTTGGCTGATGGTCTCAAGGGACACTGGCACTTCTTCTCGAGTTTGGTTGTTCTTAACCGTCACTTGTCCGCTTTCGACTTCACTCTCGCCTAGAGTAATAAGAGTCTTAGCCGCAAAGACATCGGCGGACTTGAACTGAGCTTTGAGTTTACGGTTAAGGTAATCACGTTCTGCTTTGAATCCTTGTTGGCGAAGGGCTTGTACCAATTCCAAGGCCTTAACATTTGCTCCTTCACCCAAGACTGCGATATAGACATCTAGGGCGTTTTCAATAGGAAGGGCCACACCTTGCTTTTCAAGGATAAGAAGCAGGCGCTCTACACCAAGTCCAAATCCAAATCCAGCAGTTTCAGGACCACCAAAGTAAGCAACCAAACCATCGTAACGACCACCCGCACAGACCGTCAAGTCATTGCCCTCGATCTCAGTGATAAACTCGAAAATCGTGTGGTTGTAGTAGTCCAGACCACGCACCATATTGGTATCGATGATATAGTCTACACCCAGATTTTCCAACATCTGACGGACAGCATCAAAATGAGCTTGGCTTTCTTCATCAAGGAAGTCCAAGATAGAAGGTGCATTCTCTACTGCCACCTTGTCTTCTTTTTCCTTAGAGTCCAAGACACGGAGAGGATTTTCTTCCAAGCGACGCTGGCTATCTTTAGACAAGGTCTCCTTGAGCGGTGTCAAATAGTCTATCAAGGCTTGACGGTAAGCCGCACGACTCTCAGGATTTCCAAGAGTGTTGAGGTGTAGTTTGACACCTTGGATGCCGATTTCTTTCAAGAAATGAGCTGCCATAGCGATGGTTTCCACATCGGTAGCTGGATTACTAGAGCCAAAACACTCGACACCAATCTGGTGGAATTGGCGTAAACGCCCTGCCTGTGGACGCTCATAACGGAACATAGGGCCCATGTAGTAAAACTTACTTGGCTTTTGCACTTCTGGGGCGAAGAGTTTATTTTCCACATAAGAGCGGACAACGGGCGCAGTTCCTTCTGGACGAAGAGTGATATGGCGGTCTCCCTTATCGTAAAAGTCGTACATTTCCTTGGTTACGATATCCGTTGTATCTCCGACAGAGCGACTGATAACCTCGTAATGCTCAAAAATAGGCGTACGCACTTCTGCATAGTTATAGCGCTTGAAAATCTCACGGGCAAAGCCCTCAACGTACTGCCACTTGGCAGATTCAGCAGGCAAGATATCCTGCGTTCCTTTTGGTTTTTGTAATTTCATAGGGAATCCTCTTTAAACTTAATAGTCTTATTTTACCATAAATAAAGGGATTAAAACAGTGAGAGTAGGAATTCTCAAGAGAGTCTTTTCAGAAAATTCATCAAAAACTTGCTAAATTGTCAGAATTATGAGAAAATAGAGGATATTTATCACGTGGAGGGACTGTTATGAGAGACGATATCAAAATCAATGACCGCGCTTTGGCTTTACAAGACCAAATTATCGAAAAACTAGAGAAGGTTTTTGATACAGATGTGGAATTGGATGTTTACAATCTAGGATTGATTTATGAAATTAATCTGGATGAAACAGGTCTCTGTAAGATTGTCATGACTTTCACGGATACTGCCTGCGATTGTGCCGAAAGCTTGCCTATCGAAATCGTCGCAGTTCTGAAACAAATCGAGGGGATCGAAGATGTCAAAGTTGAAGTCACTTGGTCACCCGCTTGGAAGATCACACGAATCAGTCGCTACGGCCGTATCGCCCTTGGACTGCCACCTCGTTAATACTCTTCAAAAATCTCTTCAAACCACGTCAGCTTTATCTCCAACCTCAAAGCTGTGCTTTGAGCAACCTGCGCCTAGCTTTTTAGTTTGCTCTTTGATTTTTATTGAGTATAAGTAGGCAAATCACTTTTGAAGATTAAAAAAAGCAAGCCGAAGTTGGCTTGCTTTTCTTGTTTATTTTTTACCTGACTTGTCCATATTCCAGAAGTCTGTCACGGCTCCGCGTGAAGCGGATGATACGATGTGGGCATATTTACCAAGGACACCGCGGCTGTAAAGTGGTGGCAAGGTTGTTTCTGCCTTGCGTTTTTCAAGTTCTTCTTCGGATACGGCCATGGAAATTTCTTTGGTATCTTGGTCAACTGTAACGATATCACCTGTACGAAGGTAGGCAATCGGTCCCCCATCCTGAGCTTCAGGGGCGATATGTCCAACAACCAGACCATAAGTACCACCAGAGAAGCGTCCGTCTGTCAAGAGGGCAACCTTGTCTCCTTGACCTTTACCAACAATCATGGATGAAAGTGACAGCATCTCAGGCATACCAGGACCACCCTTAGGTCCCACGAAACGAACAACGACAACATCGCCATCAACGATTTCGTCTGTCAGAACTGCCTGAATAGCATCTTCTTCTGAGTCAAAGACCTTAGCCGGTCCAACGTGGCGACGCACTTTCACACCTGATACTTTAGCAACCGCGCCATCAGGGGCAAGGTTCCCGTTCAAGATGATAAGCGGACCATCTGCACGTTTTGGATTTTCAAGTGGCATAATGACTTTTTGACCTGGGGTAAGGTCTGCAAAGTCGGCCAAGTTTTCAGCGACTGTCTTACCAGTACATGTGATACGGTCGCCATGAAGAAAACCATTTGCCAAGAGGTATTTCATAACCGCAGGAACCCCACCGACTTCGTAGAGGTCTTGGAAGACATACTGACCAGATGGTTTCAAGTCAGCCAAGTGAGGCACACGTTCTTGGATCGTATTGAAGTCCTCAAGTGACAAGTCAACATTAGCCGCATGGGCAATGGCAAGCAAGTGAAGAGTGGCATTTGTAGAACCACCGAGCGCCATCGTTACAGTGATGGCATCTTCAAAAGCTTCACGAGTCAAGATATCTGATGGTTTGAGACCAAGCTCCAGCATCTTGACAACAGCTCGTCCTGCTGCTTCGATATCTTCTTTCTTGTCAGCTGATTCAGCTGGGTGAGATGAAGATCCTGGCAAACTCATACCGAGAACTTCGATAGCAGTCGCCATGGTATTAGCTGTATACATACCACCACAGCCTCCAGGGCCAGGGCAGGCATTACATTCAAGACGTTTCACGTCCTCAGCTGTCATGTCACCGTGGTTCCATTTTCCGATACCCTCAAAGACAGAAACCAAGTCAATGTCTTTGCCATCAAGATTTCCCGGTGCAATGGTTCCACCATAGGCGAAAATAGCTGGAATATCCATATTAGCAATAGCAATCATAGAACCAGGCATGTTCTTATCACAGCCACCGATAGCAACAAAGGCATCCACATTGTGACCACCCATAGCCGCCTCGATAGAGTCCGCAATGATATCACGAGATGTCAAAGAGAAACGCATACCAGGCGTTCCCATGGCAATCCCGTCCGCTACGGTAATGGTTCCAAACTGTACCGGCCAAGCACCTGCAGATTTGACACCTTCTTTGGCCAATTTCCCAAAATCATGCAAGTGAATGTTACATGGTGTATTTTCCGCCCAAGTCGAAATCACTCCCACAATCGGTGTTTCAAAGTCCTTATCTGTCATACCAGTCGCACGAAGCATAGCACGGTTTGGTGATTTAACCATGCTGTCATAAATGCTACTGCGGTGACGTTTATCTAATTCAGTCATCTTATCCCTCCCATTTCAGTTTTTACTATTATAGCACATTTTAAAGGCAATGAACAGAAGAAAATTCTTGAATTTTCAGAAAATTTCGATTAATTTGATTGAATGACTTCTAATTTTTTCATCTTTTTTTGTCAAGTAACTTTACTTTACAAAAAAAATGTGTTATCCTAGTATGGTTGATGAAAATCACTAGATTGAATCGAATTTAAATACCTAAAGGAGAAATCAAAATGGCAGTACCTGCACGTCGCACGTCAAAAGCGAAGAAAAACAAACGTCGTACACACTACAAAGTAACAGCTCCATCTGTAAACTTTGACAAAACTACTGGAGATTACTCACGTTCTCACCGTGTATCACTTAAAGGATACTACAAAGGACGTAAAATCGCTAAAGCTGCATCAGCTGAATAATAGAAGGGAGATACCATGCGCGTAAATATTACACTTGAACACAAAGAATCTGGTGAACGCTTGTACCTTACTTCTAAAAACAAACGTAACACTCCAGACCGTCTTCAATTGAAGAAATACTCACCAAAACTTCGCAAACACGTTGTGTTTACAGAGGTTAAGTAAGGGTTTCAGTACACGTCAATAGACGTCAAAATATTGATTTTAAGCGATTTTTGATTTTTTGAAACTCATTATATCGCACTACAAATCAATAAAAACTCTACCTTTTACTCTACCTTTTTTAGATAAATATATCATCTGGATATTGAAGTTAAGCCCTGCTATCATTTCGATGGCAGGGCTTTTTAATATTTGGTACACTAACTTCTTATCTATATTTTGGTGGATTTTAAGTTGACATCTACAAAGTTTAATGTTAGAATACATTCAAAAATATATTTAAATGAGGTGTTTTATGATTCAAAATGTTGTTACTTCAATAATCCTGTATTCTGGGACAGCCGTAGACTTACTTATTATCCTAATGTTATTTTTTGCCAAAAGAAAAAGCAGAAAAGACATCATTAACATCTATTTAGGACAATTTCTAGGCTCTGTTAGTCTAATATTGCTAAGTTTGCTTTTTGCATTTGTCTTAAATTATATTCCTAGTAAAGAGATTTTAGGTTTACTCGGTTTGATTCCAATTTTCCTAGGTCTCAAAGTTTTGCTTTTAGGAGATTCTGATGGAGAAGCTATTGCCAAAGAAGGTTTGCGCAAAGATAATAAAAACCTGATATTTCTAGTCGCTATGATTACTTTTGCAAGTTGTGGTGCTGACAATATTGGTGTCTTTGTTCCATATTTTACTACCTTAAATTTAGCAAATTTGATAGTAGCTTTACTTACCTTTCTAGTCATGATTTATCTCTTGGTTTTTTCTGCCCAAAAATTGGCACAAGTCTCTTCTGTTGGAGAAATTTTGGAAAAATATAGCAGATGGTTTATTGCAGTTGTTTATTTAGGATTGGGGATATATATCCTGATTGAAAATAACAGTTTTGACATACTATGGACTATATTAGGCTAGGAGAAAATATTATGAAAAAAGATAGTATCTGCCAAGTGAATGTTATAAATCAGCAAAGTATTACCACCGCAACGAACTACCTTGAAAAGGAAAAAGTCCAAAAATCACTTCGCATTTTAACAAAATTTACCGATAATAAACAGATAAATATCATCTTCTATCTTCTTGCTGTTGAAGAACTCTGTGTCTGTGATATAGCCTGTTTACTAAATCTCAGTATGGCATCTACTTCCCACCATCTTCGTAAACTAGCCAATCAAAACATCTTGGGCACTAGAAGAGAGGGGAAAATTATATATTATTTTATAAAAGATGAGGAAATCAGAGATTTTTTTAATCAACTAGGATAACAACTATTTCTACTACTTTCTACTTTTCCATGATTATAGGGGGATTATATATGAAATTTTTTGAAGAAAATTATTCACAAGAAATACCTACTCGTATCAAAAATTTAAGAAAAAAATACAATATTACACAAAGCGAACTAGGCAATGCAGGTCAAGTTAGTCAAGTTGAAAGTGGTAAGCGACCAATTACGAGTTCGATGTTAGTTTATTTAAATGCTCTAACCGCTTCGAGCTATACGTATATCGTTTTTGGAGAGTTAGATGAGTTTATTGAGAATCTGTTTCATTATTTTTTCAGTTCTATTTTATATAGAGATTTAGAGGCTGTAGATGAAAAACTATATTCTTTCATGAGTGATGATTTAATTTCAATCCAATCAAGTTGTCTAAGTATTGCCAAGACATTTGCAAATTTCAATATTCAAAGAAAAAGATTTATGATTTCTACTGAAACTGAAATGGATACTTTTCACAAGAAAGATGACATTGACGTATGGGTTGGTGGAAAAAGTTATAACCCCGCTAGAAGTTTTAGAACCCGTACCATCAATGAATTGACTGTCATTGATTTTGAAGAAATGTTTGATATTCTTTGGTTGATGTTAGGGGATAATTTAATTAAATCATTTGAAGTTAATGTCTGTGGTATCCTATTTGAATTAGGCGGAAATGACATACCCTCAACATTTAGGCAAGAAAACATTGATCCTCTCATCAATAAATGGTGGTATGATAATGTTTCGACAGAAATTATCCCTAATCTAATAAAAAAACTCAAAGAAAATCCCTTGTTTAATATCGGATTTATGGTAAATGATATATTAGAGAGAATGTATAAAGAGAATATTCCAAAATCTTACCTTACATCCGTCCCATTAGTTATTTCTCAAAAAGGAAGAACAACCTATTCGTTTAGTATGACTGGTGGTCAACAAATAGATGGAGTGAAATTCAAACAGATATATGAGGACTATATGAAATTACTCAGTCAAGGTAAGGATATCACAGAGTTATATCAAAAATATTCTAAAGAAGAGTTGGCAAATCTAGGCATTAATATTTATCAATCCAATGATATAGAAAGGACTGAGGAAAGAACTTTTGATGAAATTATCAGTTGGGTTTCCAACCCTTATGCAACAAGACCAATTCAAGAAAGGCACACTATTCAATTAGAGCCAACAAGATTTTCACTAGAGGATAAGAAAAGAATTGAAGAAGCTGCAGCTCAAGGACTAAGCGAAATCGACCTTATTGATTTAGTTGACCTATATGATATTAATTTAGACAATACAAGCGTCAATCGCCATATTGTGGGGTTATTGACTAATAACACCCAAGTAACATACTATTTCCAAGAACAATTAAATAAGGAGTTGCTGTCAATGGCTCACGCTTTAGATAACGTACAACAGGCCTTTATTAAATTATTAAGTGAAGAGGAGATACGAAAATTTGCTCTTTAAAGACTAGGTGAATCGCCTAGTCTTTTTTTGCGCCTCGTTTTACAAATTAGTCTATTGAAGTAAAAAAAGAAGTAAAAAATAAAAGAACATTACGCCTTATACTGAATATATCAAGAAAAACTCTTGATATAAATTTTAATAGTCCAAATTGATGGCCATCAAAGGACAGATTGAAACAAATATGATGACATGACGATAAAGGTCATGTCTTGCATAGAATTGTTTCGCTGTTTCTTTGTTGTGCCTTTTGGTATACTCAGCGTTCAATATTTGCTCATTTTGTTTCCTTCTGTCCAAAGGACAGAAAGGAGCTCATCATTATGAGTAATAAAGTACAAGAACGTCGTGAGCGTAAAATCAAAGAAGCTATTAAAGCTAAAAATTGGGATGAAGTAACTCGTTTGCTTCAACAAGAACAAAGTAACGCAGAACGTCGTGACCGATACCACAATAGACGAATCAAAGACGAAACAATAGCTAGCAAAAATGCCAAAAAGTCTGTACGTTATGATGTCATTGCAAGTTCTGATTTGAATCCCGAAGAAGCTTTAATCCTAGAGGAGTTAAGACAAGCTATTCGTGAAGCTAAAGCATCCCTATCAGAAATTGACAGTAAGATTGTTGAAATGATAGCGGAACAAGGTTCAAGCTATAAAGAAACGGCTCGCTATATCACTGAACATTATAAGAAAATGAGTGATGTAACTGTTAAATCCCATTATTGTAAAGCGCTAAAAAAATTAGCTCCTTTATTAAAAGCTTACCGCTAATCCCTCAAATCCAGTGTCTCTGTCACTGGATTTTTTGTAAAAAAAATTAAAAATTCAACAAATAACTTTGCGTTTAGCTGTCTCATTCTCCTTAGTAATGAGGAGGTGGTCAGATAACCTAAAAAACAAAGTCCAGCTCATGACCCAAACCGAGCCTGTCGCATTCACACTATCTCTTATTCATAAGGAGGATTTGCCCTATGGCGTTTAAAATGAAAACCACAAAAGGTGATTATACAACTACATTGGCTGATAAAATTATCAGTCAAAAACAACCGATTTACTCACTTAGTACCGAACTTGAACCACAACAACGGTTTGAAGAAGGAAAACCAACCGGAGAAATCGTAGCTTATAAAGCATGGTTTGTACAGGAAGGGCAAGACCCTTTCCAAGTAAAATTTGAAGAAACGATTGAGCTTCCAGCTTTTCAATCCATGATTCAATTTGACACACTACAAGCCTGCGAAGTAAAATATAACATCTACTTCAAAGCAAATGGTATCAAGGAGGTTCGGTAATGACTTCACAATCTCGTGATGTGCTGAACCAATCTTACCTGCAATCTTACCTGCTCCAGAGCCTAAACATGGCTCTGGGGGCTTTAATGCAGGGAGAAACCAGCTACACCAATTCTTTTAATATTGTTATTCAAGCAGACGGCTTTATCTTTGTCCCTCGTCTACCATGTGCTTATATCCTTGATGATGACTTGTACAAGAAAATCTTTCTGATTGCCAATGCTTCACTTTATCCACAATATACTCTTCTAAAACAAAACGCTACCTATTTTGTCCCTCTAGAAACAGATGACTTACACACTCAGCGTGGATTATTTTTCCCTTGGAAAAAGGGAATTTCAGAACGTTTAGTCATTCCAGATTTGGATAAGTTTTCAGCTAGCTTGCCACAGGGGAAAATCCCTATCATGAAGTACTTTGAACTCAATTTAGATAAGGTTAATCACTGGGCTATTGCTGGAAATTCAGGTTCTGGGAAATCGTACGCTCTCACTTATTTCTTGAGTGTACTAAAGCATATGTCTGACTTGATTATCATTGACCCTAAATTTGATACCCCAAGTCGATGGGCAAGAGAAAATCACGTTGCTGTTATACACCCTGTTGAAAACCGTTCAAAATCAGATTTTGTCTCACAGGTCAATGAACAATTAAGTCAGTGTGCAACTCTCATTCAGAAACGACAAGCTATCTTGTATGATAATCCCAATCATCAATTTACCCATCTAACTATTGTTATTGATGAAGTCCTCGCTCTATCAGAGGGAGTCAATAAGAATATCAAAGAAGCCTTTTTCTCCCTACTCTCACAGATTTCCTTATTAGGACGTGCTACCAAAATCCATCTGTTTTTGGTAAGCCAGCGTTTTGACCACAATACTATTCCAATTTCAGTGAGGGAACAGCTAAACGTATTGTTGCAAATTGGAAATATCAATCAGAAAACTACTCAATTTTTATTTCCAGACCTAGACCCAGAGGGTATTGTTATTCCAATAGGACATGGGACAGGTATCATTCAAGTTATCGATAATGAACATCCCTACCAAGTTCTGCCCTTACTCTGTCCAACCTACTACACTAAACGAGGTATTCTATGACCAATAAAACCTACTTTATGAGAAGTTTTAATCTCATACTATATTTATTTCTATTTGCACCTATCTGTTCTGCATTTGGATGGTTATTCAATTATCTTTCCGTTCAATTAACAAATATCACGTTTGTCAATTTAGATACGGTCAAAAGTATTACGGATATCATTAGTTCCGTTTGTCATGGATTTGCACTTATTTCTCTTCTACTTGCCTTATTTTTGGTTGGATTAGAAATAATACAATGGTTGAAAACAGATAGTCTTTGGAACTATATCCAATCTGTCTATCACACTTTTCTGTTGCGACACTTCCTGTTTCAGCGTGAACGAGTACAGAAGATAAGCAATCTTGAACATCAGACGGTTACTACTATCAACCCAATCCATAACGGATTTAACCGAGCTGTTCGTAAGTGTATCGTAGATATACGAAAAGATACCATCACTATTTTTCTAAAAGTCCCTAGAGACCAACAAGGGCAAAAAATCCTAAAAGAGATGGAAGCACAATTAAAAGAAGAAATCGTCAGCCAACACGCAGACTATTATTTCTCCTCTCCTATTCGAGTTCGTAACCAATTGTGGTTCACTGGACAAAAACGTTAATCCCTTGGGGCTGTGGCTTGCGTTAAGCAAAAGCCAGACAGCCCCTTTTTATATTCTTTTCTATCATGACCTATTGGGGTGACTACGACCCCCAATAGATCAATAATCAATAATCACAAAAAATTCAATTTTTTCAAAAAAACTTTGCATACGACCTGTCATTTCTCCTTAGTAATAGAACCCAAAAGAAATGAGGTAACTGCCTATGGCAAAAGAACAGCGCTCAACCAAATGGACTTTTCTCTTCTACGAGGAAAGCGCACCAGAGAACTACTTGAATATATTAGAGGAACTCCATATTCCGTTTATTCTTAGTCCTTGGCACGATAAGGACGTTAATAGACAGACGGGAGAGTTCAAGAAATCGCACAAACACGGTGCTTTCTTCTTTGATTCACTGAAAAGCTATTCACAAGTATCAAATATCATCAGTGACAAACTAAACGGTCCAGCACATGTGGAGGTAGTTATGTCTCCCACTGGTTTATTTGACTACTTTACCCATGCGGAAAATCCAGATAAGACTCCCTACAACATTGAGGATATTGAAGTCGGTTGCGGCTTTAATTTAGAAAAATTCTTGATGGAGATGAACTCCTCGGATTTTATACATGAAGTAGTTGATATTATCGAAGAGAACGACTTTACCGAATTTGAAGAATTGGTCTGGTATGCCCGAGCAAACAATACCAATTTATTAGGGCTTATCATTGAACGTACATATTTCTTCGCCAAATACCTAGATTCACGAAGATACAATCCTAATCGACTCCATAATTCAAACACAGAGGAGAAAGAGAATAATGAATAACGAAAAATTAGAACAAATTGAACAATTATTGCAAACACTTATCAAACTCATTCAAATCAAAGAACAGAACATACCACTAAAGATAATACAACAGCGAGAATTGCTAAAACAGCTAAATATCTCCCCAAACACACTAAAAACTTGGGAACAAAAAGGATTAAAAAGATTAGAACCTCCTATAGAGGGAACTCGAACCGTCTTCTATCTACTAGATGATATTATCAACTTTTTACAATCCTAATTCTGAAAATTTGTGCTAAAATAGTTTTATCTAAAAGAAAGAGTGGTAACTATTTTAGCCTACTTCAATATCCATGAAGAAAGGCAAATATGGAAACTGAAACAATTATTCATAATGGCAAAAAAGTCATTAAAAAAATCAAAAAAGATAAGTCCATCTCATACACTTTGAAGGGGACATTTCTGGGAAAAGATATCAAAACTGGTAAGCAAGTCACTACTACCATTACAGTCAAGACACTAAAACAGTTAGATAGAGCAATCATTCAAGCACGACTAGAATTTGAAAAAAATGGCTCAACACGAGAAAAAGTTATCGTCATTGATACACTGGAAGATTTAGCTGAAGAATGGTTTAAATCATATAAAACCTGGGTTAACTCGCATAATACTCTGAACAGAGTAAGAGGTTATCTTGATAATTATATTATCCCTAAATTTGGAGATTACAAACCAGATAAAATTGAATATGCGGATATCCAGCTTTGGTTAAACGATTTGGCAAAGAAATCAAAAGAGTCCATTGAATCTGGTATAAAGCGTGCTGATAAAGGTAGTGCTAAAGATTTTGGTGCTGTTATCCATAAGTTGAAAGATATTTTTGACTATGGAATTACAAACTATGGACTAATCACTAATCCTGTTAGCACTGTTAAGATACCACCTAAGCCAAAATCAAATAAGCAACGCATCATGGTATTACATGATGATGGTCTTGTAATATGGCTTAATTATCTTGAAAGTTTAGATAACAATAGAGCCAATCGTAGATTTAAGTTAATTTGTAATACTCTATTAGCCTCCGCTTTGCGAATAAATGAATTACTTGCATTGACGATTGATGACCTAGATTTTGAAAATTCTTCTATTAACGTCAGTAAAACATTGATGTGGAAAACCGCAAATAAAAAAGATGGGACAAAAGGGGAAGTTATCTGTAAAGCTACACCAAAAACTGATGCAGGAAATCGCTCTGTCCCTGTCCCTCCCCCCATAATAGAAAAACTCAGAGATTTCCACCACGAAATGAACAAGTATCTTGAATTGCACAACAGACATAGAACAAAACTGATTTTCCCTACAATCTATGGGAACTATATGTGTGACAGAAACGAGAGAACAACTCTTAAGAAAAGGTTAGTAGGTCTTGGATTACCAAACTATGGTTTCCATTTATTCCGACATACTCATGCTTCAATGCTACTTAATGCTGGAACAAATTGGAAAGAACTCCAAGTCAGAATGGGACATAAATCCATTTCAACTACAATGGATACTTACGCTGAATTAGCACCACAACGAAAGTTAGAAGCTGTGGGGATTTATCTTGAAAAGATTGCTGAGCTAACGCAATAACTACTCTACCATTCACTCTACCTTTTATTATGTAGCATTCTAGAAACATTGATGTACCAACGTTTCTAACAGCTAAAATAGAAATTATTTAACTCTTACAGAAGTTAAATAAGCACACCTACCTCAAAACGCCTTACTGGGCGTTTTTTGCTTTATTAGTTAGCAATCTATAGCCTTTCAGGAGAGATTTATGGCGTTTTATCTTTGGATGTTTCCTCTACTTTTTATCTTTCACGATATGGAAGAAATTATCGGTCTTGTCCCTTGGATTCATCTCAACAAAACCTTGCTGGCTCAAAAGGCTCCAACTATTCTCAAGATCCACAAAGGAGTTACAACAGAGGGATTTGCCCTCGCTGTTTTTGAGGAATTCATCCTTGTCTTATCCATCACTTTCTTAGCATATGTTACTCAATCTAGAGCGCTCGAACTAGTTTGGTTAGGGGGATTTGCAGCCTTTGCGCTTCATCTCTTGCTCCATATCGGACAATCAATCCTTCTTCGCAAGTATATTCCTGCTCTGATTACTTCTATCCTCTGTTTTCCTGTCAGTGCTTATTTGATTACAGACATCGTACATTTGTGGCAGGTTTCGACTAGTGAATTTTTCCTGTTTTCACTGGTCAGTTCAGGCATTGTCATCATTAATCTCCTCTTTGCTCTCTGGCTTGGGAGAAAGTATTCCATCTGGCTTGTTCATTACCATTAACAAAAGTTCCTTGCAATTTCAATTTGCAGGGAATTTTTTTATCCCCCTTCACAGTTAAGAAGTGTTCTATAGTTTTTTAGGCTCCATAATATTTGTAGTGGGTAAATCCCCTATAGATATTATGGAGCCTACTTTGTTGTAGAAAAAAAGTCCCATAAAATCTATAATGAAGAGTGACAAAACAACTCATTAGAAAGAATCATATGGAACCATTACATTTTATCTCAAAACTGCTCGATATCAAAGACCCTAATATCCAAATTATGGATGTCGTTAATAGGGATACCCACAAAGAAATCATCGCTAAACTGGACTACGAGGCCCCATCTTGTCCTGATTGCGGAAATCAAATGAAGAATATGACTTCCAAAAACTGTCTAAGATTCCTTACCTCGAAACAACTGGTATGCCTACCAGAATTCTTATGAAAAGCGTCGTTTCAAGTGCTATCACTGCTCGAAAATGATGGCCACTGAGGCTCCTCTAGTAAAGAAAAATCATCAAATCCCTCGTATTATCAATCAAAAGATTGCTCAGAAGTCGATTGAAAAGACTTCTATGACCGACATTGCCCATCAGCTTTCCATTTCAACTGTCATTCGCAAGCTTAATGACTTCCACTTTAAGCATGATTTTTCTCATCTTCCTGAGATTATGTCTTGGGATGTTGAAACAGTTAGGGGAGTGACTGTTTCAATCGGGAGATGAAGATGAGTTTCATTGCGCAAGATTTTAAAAAGCTCGATATCATCACTGTCCTTGAGGGAAGAACACAAGCTGCCATCCGAAATCACTTTCTGCGATACGATAGAGCCGTTCGCTGTCAGGTGAAACTCATTACGATGAATATGTTTAGCACTTACTATGCCTTGGCTAGACAACTTCGCTTTCAAATTTCTAGACTCAGGCTGAAACAGTCTCCCAGACTGTTTCACT
>NZ_JATS01000014.1:0-1783 GCF_000526095.1 Streptococcus sp. CM6
GCTGCTGCGCTTAAAACAGAGAATGAAGCGATTAAGCAACGTAACGCCGCTGCAAAATCGACTTATGACGCAGCGGTGAAGAAATACGAAGCAGATTTAGCAACAGTCAAACAAGCAAACGAAGCTAACGAAACAGACTACCAAGCTAAGCTGGCCAAATACCAGACAGAACTAGCTCGCGTTCAAAAAGCAAATGCCGATGCAAAAGCAGCCTATGAAAAGGCAGTTGAAGACAACAAGACAAAAAATGCTGCGCTTAAAGCTGAGAATGAAGAAATCAAGCAACGTAATGCCGTGGCTAAAACAGATTATGAAGCTAAGGTTGCGAAATATGAAGCAGATCTTGCCAAATATAAAAAAGAGTTGGCTGAGTATCCAGCTAAATTAAAGGCTTATGAAGATGAGCAGGCCCAAATTAAGGCAGCGCTTGTAGAACTTGAAAAGAATAAAGATCAAGATGGTTACTTGTCTAAGCCATCTGCTCAGAGCTTGGTTTATGATTTAGAACCAAAAGCTCAACTTGATCTCAAAACGGAAGGAAAACTTCTTACAGCAGCAGCTGTTGATGAAGCCTTCAAGAAGGATACAGACCAATATGGTAAGAAGAATCTTCAGTTAGACAACCTCAATGTCAAGAACTTGGAGAACGGTGCCACTACTTCTTCAGTGGAATTGTATGGTAATATTGGAACTAAATCGGACTGGACGACCAATGTAGGGAACAAAACAGAAGTTAAATGGGGCTCTGTTCTTCTAGAACGTGGGCAAAGCGTAACTGCGACTTATACCAACCTTCAAAATTCCTACTACAACGGTAAAAAGATTTCCAAGATTGTTTACAAATATACTGTAGATCCGTCTTCAAAATTCCAAAATCCTAGTGGAAAAGTTTGGTTGGGAATCTTTAGTGACCCAACTTTGGGAGTCTTTGCTTCTGCTTACACTGGTGATGTTGAAAAAGGTACTTCAATTTTCATTAAAAATGAATTTACCTTCTATGATGAAAACGACCAACCAATTAATTTTGACAATGCCCTTCTTTCTGTAGCATCTCTAAACCGCGAGCACAATTCTATTGAAATGGCTAAAGACTATAGCGGAACATTTGTTAAAATTTCAGGTTCATCTATTGATGAAAAAGATGGAATGATTTATGCTACCAAAACCCTCAATTTTAGAAAAGATCAGGGTGGATCTCGTTGGACTATGTATCCTAGAGCAAATGAACCTGGATCGGGGTGGGATTCATCAGATGCACCAAACTCTTGGTACGGTGCAGGTGCTATTAGTATGTCTGGATCTACGAATCATGTTACAGTTGGCGCAACATCTGCTACTAATGTGATGTCTGTTGCGGATATGCCCCAAGTTGCTGGAAAAGATAATACAGAAGGCAAGAGGCCCAATATCTGGTACTCGCTCAATGGGAAGATTCGTGCCGTTAAAGTTCCGAGAATTACCAAGGAAAAACCAACTCCGCCAGTAGCACCAACTGAACCACAAGCTCCTACTTATGAGACAGAGAAACCATTGGATCCTGCTCCAGTAGCGCCAAGCTATGAAAATGAGCCAACACCACCGGTAAAAACTCCAGATCAACCAGAGCCATCAAAACCAGAAGAGCCAACATATGAGACGGAGAAACCATTGGAACCAGCTCCAGTAGCACCAAGCTACGAAAATGAGCCAACACCACCGGTAAAAACTCCAGATCAACCAGAGCCATCAAAACCAGAACCATTGCCAACTCCGCCTGTAGCACCAACTCCTAAGCAGTTGCCAA
>NZ_JATS01000015.1:0-33247 GCF_000526095.1 Streptococcus sp. CM6
CAGTGTTCTTAGCAGTAGCTACAACTGCATTTTTTTCTTTCAATTCGAAAGTATAAGCATCAGCCACAAGGTCTTTACCATTCAAGACTTTCTTAGCTTTGATTGTCGCGCTTGTTGAAGCGGCTTTATAAGTGTTAGTGAAGACACGTTCTGCATCCGGATTTTCTACAGTCGCAACCAATTGACCTTGACCGTTATCTACTACATTCACTTTAACTGTGTAGGATTCTGTTGAGTAGGTCACACCTGCTTCTGTTCCTGCTTTTTCAGTAATAGTGTAAGTGTGCTCTCCTGCTTCGGTGTAGTTGACGTTGAAGACAACTTCGCCTGAAGCAGTGTTCTTAGCTGTAGCTACAACTGCATCTTTTTCTTTCAATTCGAAAGTATAAGCATCAGCCACAAGTTCTTTATTACCTGTAATCTTCTTAGTTGCTTTGATTGTCGCGCTTGTTGAAGCGGCTTTATAAGTGTTAGTGAAAGTTGGTTCTGCTGAAGTAACAGAAGCTTTCAATACGCCACCTTGGAATGCTGCTGTTACAGTAACTTCCTTGCCTTCCTCATCAAATGTGATACCATCGATTGCATTTGAAGTATCTTCTTTGATGATGTAGCGATAAGTTCCCGCACCTTTCAACTCAATATTCTCAAAGGTAATCGTTCCGTCAGCTTTTGATTTCGCTGTAGCTACTGGAGTCTTCAAGTTCTCTGCTGTGTATAGGTTGAAAGTAAACTCATCTGCTTTAGGAAGTTTATCTGTACGACCTTCTACCACTTTCTTAGCAGTCACATTGAATACAGCTGGAACTGGTTCATCTTTAAGATTAATAGTAGAACCTGCTGCTCCGAGTTTAACTGTATACTCTTTCTCATCTAGCTTATAACCAGCTGGAGCTGTCTTCTCTTTAATCTTGAAAGTTTTACCTTCCCATTTCTGATCATAAGTTTTAGTCAATGCTACTCCTTTTTCATTTGTAGTCACTTCTGTTGTTTCACTTGCATCATCTGTTGCAGTTACAGTATAAACTGCTCCTGGAACAGGTGCAAGAGTGAAGGCATCTGTCTTATTAATCTTAATTTGGTAAGCTGTAGAAGCTACGATAGTCCCTGAAATCAAGGAAGTCGCTTCTGCTTTCATGCTAAGAGCTCCTGGACGACTTGTATTTTGAGCCAATTTTGTTCCGTCTGCCAGAGACAAGGCTGCGATATTTGCTACTTTAGTACCATCATTCGGAGTGGTAGTACTGTAAGTAACAAAGTAAGATGTCGTTCCATCTTTAAAGGTTATATCAAATGAAGTATAGTTTTCATTCCACGAAACGGTATAGTCTTTTCCCTCAGATAATAATACAGCATCATCAGGAACAGCGGACGTTCCACCAGTAATATCCGCCCTGTAAACTCTCAAAGTTTCTGGTATGTATTGAGCAGGAGTATAGGATGTATCGTCGTTTGGAATCGTATCGTGTAGAACAATGTTCTGTCCAAAATCTTGTTTTTCCGTATTTACACGTACCCTCCAGTTTGAAACAGCATCTCCTTTGCTAACTGATCCAATAGCTGCTAATTTTTCAGAAGTCCAATTGTCACGTGATGCCTGACCCCCTGCCTTTGCATAGTTCTCAGTCCCAACTTTAGGACCTGAAATCGTTTTCGAACTATAAACATGTTTAATTTCTTGCTTCATTGAAGAAGAATTAAAATTAATTGGAGTTTTATTTTGATCCTTTAAGAATCTAAATGATGCAGAAAAGTTACCAGATACATCCTTTACTTTGTCTCCTCCAGTTTTAGCCAAGTATTTATCCAGGTTCTTCAAGGTTATCTTTGCCTTGCCACCTTGGTCATTACCATTGGATGTGACTACTGCCTCTCCTATAGCTACTTGAGTAACCGGATCAATCAACTCCTGATTACCATTATAAACCGTCATGGGAGCCGGAATATCAAAAGTAAAATAATCCCCGTTATTCAAGTTCTCATTGTACTGCTTGAGATCGAACGTCACGCGAAGCTTATATGCTAAATTCGTACGAAGCGAGAAATCTCCTTCTGAACTCACATTTTGCTTAGTATCTGAAGCATCTAACAGATCAATACCTGTAATTACTTGTGTCAATTCTTTTGAAACAGGATTATCTGCTTTAACAATGCCTATCAAAACAGATGCTAGGCCTAAAATAGCAAAAGCTAACGCAGAAAATTTAGAAAGCATGTTTAACGCTTTGCTTTTCGACATCTCTTCTCCTCTTTTCTATATGAAATTTTTATTTCTAATCTCCCTAAGAGATTACATCATACCATTTTGACAAACCCTATCACTAACTAGAGTTTATCCATTATATTATAACATCTCAATACAATCTATTCAAGTTTAATAACTAGAAAATATATTTTTATAAGATTTTATTATATTATTCTCTCGAATTTCAACACATTGTCACCAGAATTAACAAGATCTCTCAGTATTTTTCATATGATATGTCGAAAATTTATCTTTTAGATATAGAAAAAAGCCAGTCCTATAGACTAGCTTTCTTTCCATTCTAATTGAATCTTAGCTCAATGCGTCATCCATTGAAAGAACTTCGTGGAAGACACGTTGTGTCAATTCAGTTTTTTGTTCTGGAGTGAGGTATTTAGTGTTTACACAGTATCCTGAGATACGAACGATGACATCTTCGCCATTCATAATCTTGTCATAAACATCTTTCAAGTCCATTACGTTCAAGTTACAGTGTTGTCCACCGTTTTCGAAGTAACCATCAAGGATTGTTACCAAGTTGTCCACTTGTTCGTCACGAGTTTTACCAAGAGCACGAGGTGAAACTTGAGTTGTCAATGAGATACCATCAGCTGCGTAACCAAAGTCAAGGCTAGCAAGTGAGTTCAAGTTTTGCAACCATCCACCTTTAGCTTTGTTAGATGGGTTAGCACCTGGTGAGAAGAATTCAAGTTTAGACAAGTTCACAGAACCATCTTCGTTGAGGTATACGCCTTTGTGGACTGGTGAGTTACCAGTTTGTTTAGAGTAAGCAACGTTAGATGTGATGGTCAAAAGTGATACTGTGGCTTCTGCGTTCTTGTAGAGTTTGTGGCTACGTAGACGAGTTGTGTAAGCTTCAATCAACCATTCTGCCAATTCGTTTGAGCGTGGATCATCTTCACCCCAACGTGGGTATTCACCGATTGTTTCGTAATCGTAGATGTAGCCATTTTCGTCACGGATTGGTTTAACTGTAGCGTATTTGATTGCTGACAATGTATCAACAGTGTTGGCAAATCCACAGATACCGAATCCCATGTTTGCACGTTGTTTAGTTGGCAAGAAGGCCATTTGAACAGCTTCGTAGTTGTACTTATCAGTCATGTAGTGGATGATGTTCAAAGCATCTACGTAAGTGTCAGTCAACCAGTCAAGAGATTTTTCAAAGTTAGCTTTAACTGATTCGAATTCAAGAACTTCGTCACGGATTGGTTCGATGTCAAATACCTTGTAGTCTTTGTGAACATCGTCGTAACCACCGTTCAAACCAGTAAGAAGGGCTTTCAATACGTTAACACGAGCACCGAAGTACTGGATGTTGTGACGTTGTTCTTCATTTTCTGGGTCAAGTGGAGATACACAACATGAGATACAGCTCATTTCACCGTATCCGTCTTTAGCCATTGTTGTAACACCTTCATATTGGATTGAAGAGTGTTTGTGGCTCATGTGCATACAGTAACGACGGAAGCTATAAGGTAATTTGTCAGTCCAAAGAACTGTCAAGTTTGGTTCTGGAGAGTTACCGATATTGTCAAGAGTATTCAAGAAACGGTAGTCCATCTTAGTAACACGGTGACGACCGTCGTTACCCATACCAGCCATAGAAGTTGTGATGAAGGTTGGGTCACCTGAGTACAATTGGTCATAAGCTTTTGTACGAGCAAATTTAACTGTACGAAGTTTCATAACGAAATCATCAACGAATTCTTGGATTTCTGATTCAGTAAATGTACCACGAGCAAGGTCACGTTCTGCAAAGATATCGAGTACGATTGGCACACGTCCTAGAGATGTTGCAGCACCGTTGATAACACGGCAGACAGCCATGAAGGCGATGTTCACCCATTGGATAGCTTCTTTGACGTTCATCGCTGGTTTGCGAACGTCAACACCGTAAAGGTCACCCAAGCGAACAACTTGTTGCAATGCTTGGTATTGAAGGTTTACTTCTTCGCGAAGACGGATTGTTTCTTCATCAATTTCTTTAATTGCATTCCAGTCGTTTACTTTTTCTTGCATCAAGTAGTCTGCACCGTAAAGAGCAAGACGTGCGTAAACACCGATGATACGTCCACGTGAGTAAGCATCTGGAAGACCAGTTACAGTGTGAGCGTGACGAGCACGACGGATATTTGAAGTGTAAGCACGGAAAATACCGTCGTTAACTGTTGTTACGTATTTTGTAAAGATTTCGTGAACAGCTGGATCTGGTTCGTATCCATTTTCTTTTAAAGTAGTTTCAGCCATACGGATACCACCTTTTGGCATGAAGTTCAATTTGAAGAGTTCATCGTTTTGGATACCAAAAATCAATTCGTTTTCTTTGTCGATAAATCCAGCAGGAATATCAGCAATAGATGTTGGACGAGTGTCCATTGGGAAACGAGTTTCTTCGTAATGTGCTTTTGTTTCTTCTACAATTTTTTTGATGTGAAGTGAACGTTCTGTTGGTCCAGCAAGGAAACTTTCATCTCCATCGTAAGGTGTATAGTTAGCTTGAACGAAGCGAGAAATACTTGCTTTTTCTTTCCAATCTACGCCTTTGAAGCCTTCCCAAGCTTTATCAAAAATATCTTGTGCTTCAACAACTGTCTTAACAACCATGTTAATGTCCTCATTTTTCTTTCTAGTAACATCCATCTGTTACATTCATGAGACAAGTATACCATACAGTAACCGATTTCAACAAGTGATAAATCCCTATTTTTACACTTTCTTTTCTAAAACAGTCTATATTTTATCCCAAACTGTATTATATTTTTGAAAAAATTAAAGCCTTTTTTCTTTTTTTCAGAAAAAAGGGTATAATAAAAGAAAATAAGCAGTAAAAAGGGGACCAGACATGTTGATTTTTCCTTTATTAAATGATTTGTCAAGAAAAATCATCCATATCGACATGGATGCCTTTTTTGCTGCGGTGGAAATCAGAGATAATCCTAAGTTAAAGGGCAAACCTGTCATCATCGGGAGTGACCCCAGACAAACAGGTGGACGTGGTGTCGTTTCTACCTGTAGCTATGAGGCGCGAGCTTTTGGTGTTCATTCAGCCATGAGCTCTAAAGAAGCTTATGAGCGCTGTCCCCAAGCTATCTTTATCTCAGGAAATTATGAAAAGTATAAGACTGTGGGACTTGAGATTCGTGCTATTTTTAAACGCTACACTGATTTGATTGAACCTATGAGTATTGACGAGGCATACTTGGATGTAACGGAAAATAAACTCGGTATCAAGTCAGCTGTCAAAATAGCCCGCCTCATCCAACAAGATATCTGGCAGGAGCTACATCTGACTGCTTCTGCAGGCGTCTCTTATAACAAATTCTTAGCTAAAATGGCTAGTGACTATCAAAAACCACATGGTTTAACAGTCATCCTCCCAGATCAGGCTGAGGATTTTCTCAAACAAATGGATATTTCCAAGTTTCATGGAGTAGGAAAAAAGACGGTGGAAAGACTTCATCAAATGGGTGTTTTTACCGGCGCTGATTTGCTTGAAGTCCCTGAAGTGACCCTGATAGACCGTTTTGGCAGACTGGGCTATGACCTTTATCGAAAGGCTCGTGGTATTCACAATTCACCGGTCAAGGCCAATCGTATTCGCAAGTCCATTGGCAAGGAAAAAACCTACGGAAAAATCCTGCAAGTAGAAGAAGACATCAAAAAAGAGCTGACTCTTCTCTCCGAAAAGGTAGCTCTCAATCTCAGCACGCAGGACAAAGCTGGAAAAATCATTATCCTCAAAATACGATATGCTGACTTTTCCACTCTAACTAGACGAAAAAGCCTCCCAAAAGCAACACAGGACGCTAGTCAGATTTCTCAAACTGCCCTTCAACTCTACGAAGAACTAGCTGAAAAAGAAAAAGGCATCCGTTTACTAGGAGTCACAGTAACAGGATTTTAAAAAGCTTGAAGGAAGATTCCCTCAAGCTTTTTCTTATACAAATAAACGCACAAAACTATAGAGCAACAAGACACTACCGAGTACGATACGGTATTTACCAAAGAGGGTAAAGTCGTGCTTCTTCACATAGCCAGTCAAGAAGCGAATAGCAACCATGCTGACCGCGAAGGCAACACCCATAGCAACCAAAAGCAGGAATAGTTGTCCAAAACTCAATAGTTGACCTGCTTTAATAAATTTGAAAATCTTTAAAGCACTAGCTCCGAACATAACAGGAATTCCGAGATAGAAGGTAAACTCTGTTACGACAGAGCGACTCGTTCCATTTAACAAACCACCGACAATCGTCGCACCTGAACGGCTCGTTCCTGGGAAGAGGGCGAGGACTTGGAAAAGTCCGATATAGAGGGCTGTCTTGTAGGGAAGCTTTTCAAGTTCTGTGACTGTTGGTTCAATAGCTTGCGCCTTATTTCTTTTTTCAAGATAGATAAAGGCAACCCCATAGATAATCAACATAATAGCAACTGATACCATATTATGAAAATGAGTGTCAAACCAATCATCCAGCTTAAAGACTAACAATAAAGGCAAGGTCGCAACGAGGACTTTTGACCACAATTGCCAAGTTCGACGGACTTCTACCTTATTTTTACCAGGTTTAAAAGGATTAAGCTTGTTAAAGTAAATGACCATAACCGCTAAGATAGCGCCGAGCTGAATGACAACATTAAACATGGACATGAAGGCTTCATTTTGGTCCTTGTATTGTACAAATTCTTCAACTAAGATTAAGTGACCAGTACTTGAAATGGGCAACCATTCTGTAATTCCTTCAACAATCCCAAAAAAGATCGACTTCAAAATTTCAATAAGATACATGTATTACTCCTTTTTCTGTCCTCTATTATAGCATAATTTCGGATTCTGCGATAGATTTTTTAGAAAGCACCGATGCTACCACCGCCTCCGCCTCCTGAGAATCCTCCACCTGAAGAACCACTTCCAGAAGAGACGGAGTAATTGCTTGCTGTATTTGCGACCGCTGCATAGTATTTCATCTGTCCAGTATAGGTATGAAGTTGCGCATACCAGCCATAGACAATGTAACTGTCCAAGTCTGGATTCTCAAGATGGATTTGCCGAACTTTCATTAATTGGCTGACCTTCTTGGCATGACCAAAAAGAGTCGCATAGACCAGAAGGCGATTCCAAAGGACGATACTCTCCAACTCAGCCTTGTCTAGACGGGCGATATTGCGAAGCATATTTTCAAAACTCTTCCAGTGATAGTAAGCCTCTGCCCCTTCATCTGTCAAGACGCCATTATCATAATACCCGTATGTTACAACATAAATTAGCACTAAAATAATGGAAGCAAGTAATCCCAAAAAGAGGAGGTAGAACGAAACAAAACCATACGTGTTCCAACTACAGTAGAAGAATAGCCAGCTCCCTACGGCTGAACCAATTAATCCAATCCACATAGCCAGAGATAGTTTCTTCTCACCCGTACTCAAAGGACGGTAATAATTTGGAATACGCAACGCATGCACCTTGTCTTTGACGCGCTTTTCAATGTTAGAGATGCGTCTATCAAACGAACGTTTCAGTTGCTTCCCTATCTCCTGAACCTGCTTTGCATCCTTTTTAGAAACTCCACGATAAATACTTGGTGAAACCTGATAATCTGAAAACAGATCCGAAATTGCCAACTCTTTCTTATCTGAAAAGCAGAGTGTCAGACATTCCTTCTCAAAATTTGCCAATCCACTTTCATTTATGATTTTAAGAATTGGCTCTTTTTCCCCTTTCTTAATAGCCAAATGCCCTCTATCTACTAGATCCAGCAAAGTAGCCTGAATGACTCGTTCAAATGTAAAACGACCAAATCCTTTTGCTCCCGGTTTCATTTCGCTCAGTGATAAGGAATATACACTCTCTGCTAAAACCATTGGCGGCCAATCCATAGGTGGCTCATAGAGACGATGGTTCTTAGCAAATTTCTTCTTGGGACTAATTTCTTTTTTGAAACGTTTATAAAAGATTAAACCGACAAACAGAAGAACCGTCAAAACAATTGGAATAAGCCACATCATCACAATCTTGTCCGAAGCTTTTTCACTTGCTATTTCAAGCTCAACTCTTTTAAACCAAATGAGGTTATCAGATACCAATCCTTGATCTGGAGCTTCTGAAAAAGCACTTCTCGGCCAGTAAGCATGTAGTTCCACCTGACGATTTCTCGGAAGATCTTTCATCTTGACCTGGTAGAAATCATTTACCTTTTTGATACTAGCTTCCTTAAAGAGTTTTCCTGTATGGAAATAGAGTTTCTCTGCTGGATTTTCAGAGCTAACCTTGAACTCAAACTCTTTAATATCTCCAGAACTATCTGTCAAGGGTTGCCAATTTAGCTCAGCGATATCCTGATATAAGAAGAGAAGGTTTGTTAGTTTCCAGGTAACCGTCACCCGAACAGTATCTCCGGCATATCCAGCATTATAAATTTTTACCTTGTAGCCGTCCTCTTCCTCCATAGTATAAAAGGAAACATTTTGAATAATTTGCCCATTTTTAGACACTTGAACGGTCGGGTCGGGATCAATGTCAAATCCTTCTGGCATTTTCCCAGCTTTTCCTAGTCCAACTAGCTGGCCATTATAATCATCTCCAAAACGGTAGGTGATTGTTTCCTTAAAAATCGCAGTATTATCTGCATGAATATTCAAATCTCCCTGATAGGATAAAATATCAAAGTCTACTGCAAAAACTAAGCTCGGTATAAATAATAAACAAGCAAATACCAAAGTCACCAGCCATCTTTTTTTCATAATCGATTCCCTTTCAATCTTTTCACCATTATATCATTTTTTATAAGTAAAGGCTTACTTGTATTGAAAATCTCACCATTTTTAGATACAATAGAGAGAAGTCATTTTTAGACTAGAAATAGGAGAAAACATGAAAAAATTATGCTTATCTATCCTTGCTAGCCTAGCCCTTACATTAGGACTGGTTAGCCAAGTCCAAGCCGACGAATATTTACGCATCGGAATGGAGGCAGCTTACGCTCCCTTCAACTGGACCCAAGACGACGATAGTAATGGTGCTGTCAAAATCGACGGTACCAACCAATATGCCAACGGCTATGATGTTCAAATCGCTAAAAAGATTGCCAAAGATCTAGGTAAGGAACCTTTGGTCGTGAAAACCAAGTGGGAAGGACTTGTTCCAGCCCTTACTTCTGGCAAAATCGATATGATCATTGCCGGTATGAGCCCAACCGCTGAACGTAAACAAGAAATTGCCTTTTCAAGCAGTTACTATACTAGCGAGCCAGTTCTATTGGTTAAAAAGGACTCTGCCTATGCAAATGCCAAATCTTTGGAAGATTTTAGCGGAGCAAAAATCACTTCTCAACAAGGTGTTTACCTTTATGATTTGATTTCTCAAATTCCAGGTGCCAAAAAAGAAACAGCTATGGGCGACTTCGCTCAAATGCGTCAAGCTCTGGAAGCCGGTGTTATTGATGCCTATGTTTCGGAACGCCCTGAAGCACTGACTGCTGAAGCCGCTAACTCTAAGTTCAAGATGGTCCAAGTAGAACCCGGTTTCAAAACTGGCGAAGAAGATACAGCTATTGCCATTGGACTTCGTAAAGATGACAGCCGCATCAGCCAAATCAATGCGAGTATTGAAACCATCTCCAAAGATGAACAAGTTGCTCTGATGGATCGTATGATTCAGGAGCAACCTGCCGAAGCCACAACAACTGAAGAAAGTAGCAGTAATTTCTTCAGCCAAGTTGCTAAAATTCTTTCTGAAAACTGGCAACAGCTCGTGCGCGGCGCAGGTGTCACTCTTTTAATCTCAATCATCGGAACTATCGTAGGTCTCATTATCGGTCTTGCCATTGGTGTCTTCCGTACGGCTCCTCTCTCGGAAAACAAAGCCATTTACAGCCTACAAAAACTAGTCGGTTGGATTCTCAATGTCTATATTGAAATCTTCCGTGGTACACCGATGATTGTTCAATCCATGGTTATCTACTATGGAACTGCTCAAGCTTTCGGTATCAATCTCGATCGGACACTGGCTGCTATCTTTATCGTCTCAATCAACACAGGCGCCTACATGACAGAAATCGTTCGTGGTGGTATTCTAGCAGTTGACAAGGGACAGTTCGAAGCTGCAACCGCTCTTGGTATGACCCACAATCAAACCATGCGTAAAATTGTCCTTCCTCAGGTTGTCCGTAATATTCTACCTGCTACTGGTAATGAGTTTGTCATCAATATCAAAGATACCTCTGTATTGAACGTTATTTCAGTTGTCGAGCTTTATTTCTCAGGAAATACTGTAGCGACGCAAACCTATCAATACTTCCAGACCTTTACCATCATTGCAGTGATTTACTTTGTCCTCACCTTCACTGTGACCCGTATCCTACGTTTTATCGAACGCTATATGGACATGGATACTTACACTACAGGTGCTAACCAAATGCAAACGGGGGATTTGAAAAAATGACACAACCAATCCTTGAAATCAAACACCTAAAAAAATCCTATGGGCAAAACGAAGTGCTAAAAGACATTTCTCTCACCGTCCATAAAGGAGAGGTTATTTCCATCATCGGAAGCTCGGGAAGCGGAAAATCAACCTTCCTTCGTTCAATCAATTTACTCGAAACACCTACAGGAGGAGAGATTCTCTATCGCGGAGAAAATGTCCTAGAAAAAGGCTATAACCTCACCCATTATCGTGAAAAGCTCGGTATGGTTTTCCAATCTTTCAATCTCTTTGAAAATCTGAATGTCCTTGAAAATACTATCGTTGCCCAAACGACTGTACTCAAACGCGACCACTCTGAAGCTGAAAAAATTGCCAAAGAGAATCTCGAAAAAGTTGGTATGGGAGAACGTTACTGGCAAGCCAAGCCTAAACAACTTTCAGGTGGACAAAAGCAACGTGTAGCTATCGCTCGTGCACTCTCCATGAATCCTGATGCCATTCTCTTCGACGAACCAACATCTGCCCTTGACCCTGAAATGGTCGGAGAAGTCCTCAAAATTATGCAGGATTTGGCTCAAGAAGGCTTGACCATGATCGTCGTAACCCACGAAATGGAATTCGCTCGCGATGTCTCTCACCGTGTCATCTTTATGGATAAGGGCGTCATTGCTGAAGAAGGTAAACCTGAAGAACTCTTCACAAACCCTAAAGAAGAACGGACCAAAGAATTCCTTCAGCGTTATCTCAATTAATAAATAAAGACTGCATACAGAATGCAGTCTTTTTAGTTTGTAATTGTAAATAAAAGGCAGACTCGATTCAGGAATCTGCCTGTAACCACAGTTCAATCTTCAAATTTTTCATGATTTTTTTCATAGAAATCGATTAAACTAAGAGCTGTTTCAAATGAAATATTTTTAACTTTTGCGCGTCCTTGTGCTAGAGCAATGATAGACATTTCACGCGCATTCGTTTCTTTAGAGATACGGTAACCTGTGATCTTCTTATCACGAACCCAGCCAACAACTGCTTCTACCTTTTCAAAGTTTGACTTAACCATGTTCTTCTCCTGAATTATTCTTTACAATTCTTAATTGTATACGTTTTTATTTCATCTGTCAATAAAAAAACATATATTCGTCACAACTATATTATTCTGCATATTTTTATTTGGCTTTTAAAGCCGATAATATATGAGTTCTTATATCCTCAACTCCATTAGGATTTGCTGGTAGGAAGATTGTATTATTACCCTCTTTATCCGCAAAATTATTCAACGTATCTAAATACTGGTTCGTTAATAGGATAGACATGATTTGTTCTTCAGTCAGCTCAACATTAGCTCCCTTTAACTCTTTGATAGAATCAGCCAGTCCGTCAACAATCGCTTTACGCTGTTCTGCAATCCCTACACCATGTAGGCGATCTTTTTCTGCTTCTGCTTCTGCTGCGGTCACAATCTTAATCTTATCTGCTTCAGCAAGTTCTTGCGCCGCAACTCTCTTACGTTGGGCCGCGTTAATTTCATTCATTGATTGTTTTACTTCAGCATCAGGTTCAACCTTAGTAATCAGCGTTTTGACAATGATATACCCATACGTAGACATTTCTTCTGCCACTTGTTTTTGAACTTCTAAGGCGATTTCATCCTTCTTCTCAAACAACTCATCTAGGGTTAGCTTTGGTACAGATGAGCGCAAAGCATCTTCAATATAGGATTTGATTTGGGCTTCTGGACGCATCAATTTATAATAGGCATCTGTGACGTTGTTTTCATTTACTCGATACTGAGTTGCTACATTCATCGTTACAAATACATTATCTTGCGTCTTTGTCTCTACAACAATCTCACTTTGCAACAAGCGTAGTTGAACTCTTGCCGCAATCCTATCAATCCCAAAGGGAGCCCGCAAATGAATACCACTATTGCTCAACTTTTGGTATTTACCAAAGCGTTCTATGATAGCGACAGATTGTTGTCGAACCACATATACAGAACTAATCGTAATCACTGATGCAATCACCACTAAAAACAATAAAACAAGTAAAATTTGTAAAACCATGGGAATCTCCCCCTTTCATCACCCTCATTATAACACCATCGTTATCATTACGCAAATAATATGATAATAATTTTATTTTAGTTTAAACTAACATGTTATACAATGTTTCGTTTCCATTCAAATTAATATAAGACGGGTCAAACTTTTCCATACGATGAATCAATCCAGCATAATCATGCTTATTGGCAAGAGCTACCCCAATCAAGACAGGGCCCGTCCCCTTGCTTGCTCGTTTGATATATTCAAAACGAGTGATGTCATCATTTGGCCCCAAAATGTCATTTACAAACTCTCGGAGAGCTCCTGGACGCTGTGGGAAATTCACTACAAAGTAATGCTTGATTCCATCGTAAATCAAGGCACGTTCTTCCATCTCTGGCATGCGGTTGATATCGTTATTTCCTCCAGAAATAATACAACAAATCGTCTTGCCTTTGATATAGTCTGATAAAACTTCCAAGGCTGCAACGCTGGCAGCTCCGGCTGGTTCTGCTACAATACCTTGTTTGGAATAAAGATCAATCAAGGTTTCAGAAATCAATCCCTCGTCCACCCCAATCAGCGTTTCAACATTCTTTCGGGTCGCTTCATAGGTCAACTGTCCAACTTTCTGTACAGCTATCCCATCAGCAAACTTATCAATTTCTTTGAGTTTAACTGGTCCCCCAGCCTCAAAGGCAGCTTTCATAGAGCGGGCTCCATTGGCTTCTACCCCAATCACTTCAATAGTCGGGTTGGTTTCCTTGATGTAAGTTGAAACACCGGCAATCAATCCACCACCGCCTACTGGTACAAGTACTGTATCAAAATCAATAGACTCTTTACGGGCTTCTTCAAGAATCTCATAAGCGACAGTCCCTTGACCAGCCTGAACATGGACATCATCAAAAGGATCAATGAAGGTGCGGTTTTCAGAAACTGTAAATTCTTGTGCTGCCTTAGCAGAAGCATCAAAGGTATCCCCAACTAACTTAATTGTCACAAAATCACCACCAAAAAAGCGGACCTGTCCAATCTTTTGTTGCGGTGTTGTGATGGGCATAAAGATGGTTGCAGGAATTTTCATCTCATTACAAGTATAGGCGACACCTTGGGCGTGATTTCCTGCAGAGGCACAGACTACACCACGCTCACGTTCTTCTTTTGATAGTTGAGAGATGGCATAATAGGCTCCGCGAATCTTAAAGGAACGAACACGCTGGGCATTCTCCTTCTTCAAATAAATCTTAGCACCATACTTCTCCGATAAATAATGATCATAATCAAGCGGAGTATTGACTACTACACCACTCAATACTTTGTGGGCTTTCACCACGTCTTTTGCACTTAGCATTGTCTCCTCCTCAAATACTTTTTAAGATAAAAAGCGAGTTAGGTACCCCCAACTCGCCTTCTGTTTTTCTTCACAAGAATTAGTTGTAGATTTTGAATGCGTCGTCGTCGTTTTTACCAACGAAAGGCATTGCTTTACGCAATTCAGCACCAACTTTTTCAATTTCAAGGTTAGCTGCTTGTTCACGGTAAGCAGTCAATTTTGGACGTCCAGCCTTGTAGTCATTTACAAAGTCATTTGCAAATTTACCATTTTGGATATCTGCCAAAACAGCTTTCATATTTTCTTTGACTTGCTCAGTAATCACACGTGGACCTGATACATAGTCACCGTATTCAGCAGTGTTAGAAATTGATTGACGCATTTTCTTGAATCCACCTTCATAGATCAAGTCAACGATCAATTTCATTTCATGAAGAACTTCAAAGTAAGCCAATTCTGGGGCGTATCCTGCTTCTGTCAAGACTTCAAAACCTGCTTCGATAAGGGCAGTCAAACCACCACAAAGTACAGCTTGTTCACCAAACAAATCTTCTTCAGTTTCTTCTTTGTAAGTTGTTTCAAGCAAACCAACACGAGCTGCTCCAACACCTTTACACCAGTCCATAGCAATATTTTTCGCATTTCCTGTAGCGTCTTGGTATACTGCATAAAGAGCTGGAACACCAAAACCTTCTTCGTAAGTACGACGTACCAAGTGTCCTGGTCCTTTAGGAGCACACATGAAGACATCTACATCTGCAGGAACTTTGATAAATTCAAAGTGGATGTTGAAACCATGGGCAAATCCAACTGCATTTCCTGCTTCCAAGTTTGGAGCGATTTCTGCTTCGTACAATTCTTGTTGGATTTCATCTGGTGCCAAGATCATGATAACGTCAGCCAATTTAGTTGCTTCTGCTACTGTGTAAGTGTCAAAACCATCTTCTTTTGCTTTGTCAAAAGATTTACCTGGGCGCACACCGATGATGACATCACGACCTGAATCACGCAAGTTTTGCGCATGCGCATGTCCTTGTGAACCATAACCGATTACGGCGATTTTTTTACCGTCAAGCGCTGCTACTTTAACATCTTTTTCGTATTCCATTTGAACTGCCATAGTTTTTCTCTCTTTTCTATTATTTATTGCCTTTTAGGCTGGTTTAACAAATTTATGCTGGATTTTATACTCAATAAAAATCAAAGAGTATTAGTCGCGGGTAAATCCAGTTGCACCCGTACGAGCGATATTTTTGATACCATATGGTCGAATCACTCGCAATAAAGCTTCACTCTTTTCAGCATTTCCAGTCATCTGAATAGTGATGGAGCTTGGAGCCACATCTACTACCGTTGCACGGAAAGGTTGGATAATGGCCAAGATTTCTGCACGTTTTTCAGCAGGAGCAGATACCTTCACCAAGATAACTTCTCTTTCCAAGTGTGGTTTATCTGTGATATCTCGAATGCGAATCACATCAATCTGACGATTCAGTTGTTTAATGATTTGCTCTACTTCATCGTGTGAAGCTACATCGATAATGATGGTAATCCGTGATACATCAGGATTCTCTGTCGCACCAACTGAGATACTCTCAATATTGACTTGGCGACGTGAAAGGACACCTGTAAAACGATTGAGGACTCCTGAACGATTTTGTAGTTTTGCTGTTAACATTCTACGCATGGAACTTCACCCCCAACATCTCATGATTGCTCTTACCAGCTGGTACCATCGGTAAAACCTGTTCCTTACGAGAAATATCCACCTCGATAAACATCGGCACATCCTCCAGAATGACTTCTAGATCCTTCTCTAGCGTCTCCGGATTATCAAATTTATAGTTTTTGATGCCGTAAGCCTGTGCCATCAACTGGAAATCAGGAAGTGTATCAAAGACTGACTCGGAAGTTCTACCCTCATAGAAGGATTCCTGCCACTGACGAACCATTCCTAGGGAGTGGTTATTCAACATGACAACCTTAATCGGTACCTTGTAAATGTTCAAAATAGCTAGTTCCTGATTGGTCATCTGGAAGCCACCATCACCGACAAAAAGGATGACTTCTTTTTCCGGATTGGCAATCTTAGCTCCGATAGCTGCAGGAACTCCAAATCCCATGGTACCTAAACCACCTGAAGTGACTAACTGGCGCTCATTTTGGTAAGGATAATACTGAGCCGTCCACATTTGGTGTTGACCAACGTCAGTTACAACAATGGCATCTCCATTCGTCAACTCACCGATGCATTCAATAACAGCCTGAGGTTGAACCACACGTTCTTTCTTATCATAAGAACGAACTCGATTCTTGTCCTTGGTGACTTTTTCAATCCATTTCTCAGTATTGTTATGAACAGTTGGTTCTGCCAACAGCATCTGCAAGGCTTTCTTAGCATCGCCCACCACAGGAATATCTGCTCTGATAATCTTACCAATCTCGGCTGGATCAATATCAATGTGGGCAACCTTAGCATTCTTCGCAAAGGTCTTAGGATTTCCGGTCAAGCGATCATCGAAACGACAACCAATACTAATCATAAAGTCGGCTTCCGTCATGGCAATATTAGCTGCGAAAGACCCGTGCATGCCCCCCATTCCTAGGAAGAGCGGATGACTCGTTGCAATCGTACCTTGTCCTAAAAGACTGGTCACGACTGGAATTTGGTAGCGTTCTGCAAACTCATTGAGTTCTGTAGCTGCTTCTGCATAACTAACTCCACCACCTGCTAATAAAACAGGTTTCTTGGCTTTTGACAATTGCTTCAAGATCTTCTTGATTTGCATGTCATTTGGCTCCAGAGTCGGCTGATAGCTTGGCAAATTCACTTCGGGTGAATAGATGAAATCTGTCTCTAAGGCAGATACGTCTTTTGGTAGGTCAATCACGACAGGCCCTGGACGACCTGTCGTTGCGATATGAACAGCTTCCGTAATGATGCGAGGAATATCTGCCGTCTCACGAACTTGGTAATTGTACTTAGTGATTGGCATGGTAATTCCCACGATATCCGCCTCCTGAAAGGCATCCTTCCCAATCCCTGCTCGCGCCACCTGGCCCGTAAAGACCAAAAGGGGAACGCTATCGCTCATGGCATCTGCAATCCCTGTAATGGCATTTGTAGCTCCCGGTCCACTCGTGACGACAGCAACACCCAACTTTCCAGTTGATTTGGCATATCCTTCAGCTTCGTGCAAACAACCTTGCTCATGGCGTCCTAAAATGTGGCGAATGCCTTTAAAATTATATATCGCATCATACAAAGGCAAGACTGCACCACCAGGATAGCCAAATATGGTATCAATTCCTAAGTCGCGAAGTGTTTCCAAAACTAGGTCCGACCCCGTCTTAGGAGATTCTAAACTGATTTTCTCCATTGTTCCCCTTTCTCTTCTCTTAAAAATAGCTTGTTACTATCATACCATTTTTTCAAAAATTTTCAAGACAAAAGAAGCAATTTTCTGAATTTTCTATCTAAAAGTGTATTTATGAACTTTTTTATCATTTTTATTAACATATCATCAAAATAAGGAACTTTTCCTTGCTTTCATTTATTAAATCAGTCTAATTTCTTCGTACATGGGATGGAAGTTGGCAAGATTTTCATTTAATTCCTAAATTTCCATAATATATTCAGCAAATCTGTGTGAAATAAAGGTAATAAAAAAGGAAGCCACTATGTGACTTCCTTCTATTGCGAAGACAGATTATTCTTCACCTTTGTTTTTCTTAATGATTTCTTCTTGTACTGACTTAGGTACATCTTCATAGTGGTCAAATACCATCATGAATGTACCACGTCCTTGAGATGCAGAACGAAGAACTG
Source organism: Streptococcus sp. CM6 (assembly GCF_000526095.1). Lineage (NCBI taxonomy): Bacteria > Bacillati > Bacillota > Bacilli > Lactobacillales > Streptococcaceae > Streptococcus > Streptococcus sp. CM6. Next base: position 17,893 of record NZ_JATS01000015.1, read on the forward strand.
TTGCGTAACCGAACATTTCAGCAAGTGGAACGTAAGCACGAACGATTTGGCTGTTACCGTGTGCTTCCATACCATCTACACGTCCACGACGAGCAGTTACGTGACCCATAACATCACCAAGGTTTTCTTCTGGAACAGTGATTGTTACAAGCATCATTGGTTCAAGGATAGCTGGTTGTGCAGTCTTAGCAGCTTCTTTAAGTGCAAGAGATGCAGCAATCTTGAAGGCAGTTTCAGATGAGTCGACATCGTGGTATGAACCATCGTAAAGTTTAGCTTTAACGTCAACAATTGGGTAACCTGCAAGAACACCGTTAGCCATTGCTTCTACAAGACCTTTTTCAACCGCTGGGATAAATTCACGAGGAACCACACCACCGACGATTGCGTTTTCAAATTCGAATCCTTTACCTTCTTCGTTTGGAGTAAATTCAATCCATACATCACCGAATTGACCTTTACCACCAGACTGACGTTTGAAGAATCCACGTGCTTGAGTAGAAGCGCGGAATGTTTCACGGTAAGATACTTGAGGAGCACCTACGTTCGCTTCAACTTTAAACTCACGACGCATACGGTCAACAAGGACGTCAAGGTGAAGCTCACCCATACCAGAGATAACTGTTTCACCAGTTTCAACGTTTGTTTCAACGCGGAATGTTGGATCTTCTTCAGCCAATTTTTGAAGAGCGATACCCATCTTGTCTTGGTCTGCTTTAGATTTTGGCTCAACCATCAATTGGATAACTGGTTCTGGAACGTCGATTGATTCAAGGATGATTTTAGCTTTTTCATCAGTCAATGAGTCACCAGTTGTCGTATCTTTCAAACCAACGGCAGCAGCGATATCACCTGAGTAAACAGTGTCGATTTCTTTACGGCTGTTAGCGTGCATTTGAAGGATACGTCCGATACGTTCACGTTTACCTTTAGAAGTATTCAATACGTATGAACCTGATTGAAGAACACCTGAGTAAACACGGAAGAATGTCAAACGACCTACGAATGGGTCTGTCATGATCTTGAAGGCAAGAGCTGCAAATGGCTCTTCATCAGATGCTGGACGAGTTTCTTCTTCATCTGTATCTGGGTTAACACCTTTGATTGCTGGGATGTCAAGTGGGCTTGGAAGGTAGTCGATAACCGCATCAAGCATCAATTGAACACCTTTGTTTTTGAAGGCAGAACCACACAATACTGGGAAGAATTCAACATTGATAGTAGCTTTACGGATACCCGCTTTCAATTCTTCGTTAGTGATTTCTTCACCTTCGAGGTATTTCATCATCAAATCTTCATCAGTTTCAGCAACTGCTTCGATCAATTTTTCACGGTATTCTTGAGCTTGTTCAAGGTATTCAGCTGGAATATCCTCTTCAAGGATATCTGTACCAAGGTCGTTTGTATAGATTTCAGCTTTCATCTTGATCAAGTCGATGATACCACGGAAATCATCTTCAGCACCGATTGGCAATTGGATTGGGTGTGCATTTGCTTGAAGACGGTCATGAAGTGTACTTACTGAGTAAAGGAAGTCAGCACCGATTTTGTCCATCTTGTTGGCAAATACGATACGTGGAACTCCGTACTCAGTTGCTTGACGCCAAACTGTTTCAGTTTGAGGCTCAACACCTGATTGTGAGTCAAGAACGGTAACCGCACCGTCCAATACACGAAGAGAACGTTGTACTTCGATTGTGAAGTCCACGTGCCCTGGTGTGTCGATGATGTTTACGCGGTGGTTGTTCCATTGAGCTGTTGTCGCAGCAGATGTGATAGTGATACCACGTTCTTGCTCTTGCTCCATCCAGTCCATTTGTGACGCACCTTCGTGAGTTTCACCGATTTTGTGGATTTTACCAGTGTAGTAAAGAATACGCTCAGTAGTTGTTGTTTTACCGGCATCGACGTGAGCCATGATACCGATATTACGAGTTTTTTCAAGTGAAAATTCGCGTGCCATGAGGTTTGTTTCTCCTATTTATTTTTGATTTCTATTCTATTATAACACGATTTTAATAAAAACGGATAGGCAGGACCTACCCGTTCTCAATGTTTTCATGCTATTGTTGGTTTCGACTTACGAGCTGGTAAGTTGAATTGAACCTAAGAGCGGACCGAGCTCAATTGAACCCGGGCTAAAAGCTCGGAAAATAGATAAACTTTCCTAGAATCTTCGATTCTTCGTCAAGCTTCCTAATTTTCAATCGCTTGTCTAACGCCCTTAGTATCTTAGTTGAGCTCAAGCTAAAAGTCTGGAGAAAAAGATGAATCTCATTGGTTGCAATCGCAACCTGCTTTGATTCCCTATTTTCTCTGGGACTTTCTTAACGCTTTCGCATCCTATATTACCAACGGAAGTGTGCGAAGGCACGGTTAGCTTCAGCCATACGGTGAGTGTCTTCACGTTTCTTAACTGCTGCACCAGTGTTGTTAGCAGCATCCAAGATTTCTTTTGCAAGACGGTCTTGCATTGTGTGTTCACCACGAAGACGAGCGATTGTTACCAACCAACGAAGTCCAAGTGTTGTACGACGTTCTGGGCGAACTTCAACTGGGACTTGGTAGTTAGATCCACCAACACGACGTGCACGTACTTCAAGTACAGGCATGATGTTTTCCATTGCTGTTTCAAATACTTCAAGTGCATCGTTGCCAGTAGCTTCTTTGATTTGCTCAAAAGCACCGTAAACGATTGAAGCAGCTGTACCACGTTTACCATCAAGCATAACGCGGTTGATAAGACGAGTAACTAGTTGTGAATTGTAAAGCGGATCTGGCAATACGTCACGTTTTGGAGCTCTATTTTTACGACTCATTTCTCTTTATCCCCTTTCCTTATGCTTTTGGACGTTTAGTACCGTATTTAGAACGGCCTTGTTTACGATCGTTAACACCTGCAGTATCAAGTGCACCACGGACGATATGGTAACGTACCCCTGGAAGGTCTTTTACACGTCCACCACGAAGAAGCACCACGCTGTGCTCTTGCAAGTTGTGTCCGATACCTGGGATGTAGGCAGTAACTTCGATAAGGTTGCTCAAACGTACACGAGCAAATTTACGAAGGGCAGAGTTAGGTTTTTTAGGTGTCATTGTTCCAACACGAGTTGCAACACCACGTTTTTGTGGTGAAGAAACGTTTGTTTGAACTTTTTTATGACTGTTGTAACCAACGTTCAAAGCTGGTGATTTAGATTTTTCTACTTTTGATTTACGCGGTTTGCGAACCAATTGGTTAATTGTAGGCATCTACATTCTCCTGTGTTTTTTATTTTTGGTGATGATACACTTGGTGACAGCTACCATCTGTGTGTACTTTTGCAACATTTGTCAGCACGTCCCTGTACACTTTTGAGAGACCAAAAGTAAAAAGTACCGTCTATTATTGTAACACAATTTTCCCTTCATTGTCAAGATATTTTTCATTTTTATTCTGATCTTTTAACTCTTTGACACTAGCTTTCCCCGCTTTTCTAAACCAGAAAAAGAGGCAATTTGCCTCCTCCTGTCTAGTATGGATTTCCTTCAATTTAGCAATCATTTGAGTTGTTATCAAAGCCAACCAGATTCTTTTGCAATGTTGGCTGCCTCTGTTCGATTACCAGCATCTAGTTTCGAAAGAATATTGGTGACATAGTTTCGGACGGTTCCATTTGATAGATAAAGCTGATCCGCGATTTCTTGATTAGACAAGCCCTGAGCAATCCCCTTTAAAACAGCGATTTCTTGTTCTGTTAACGGGTTAGGGTGCGTCATCACCACTTCCATCAATTCAGGCGAATATTCCTTGCGTCCTTCGAGAACAGTGTGCAAGGTTTGCATGAGGTCTGCAATGCTTCTTTCTTTCAAGACATAAGCATCCACTCCAGCCTTGACCGCACGTTCAAAATATCCGGGACGTTTGAAGGTCGTCACCACAACTACCTTTGTTTCTAGCTTTTCTGCTCGTATCCACTCCAAGACTTCGAGGCCTGTCTTAACAGGCATTTCTACGTCAAGAATGGCGATATCCACAGACTCTTTTTCTAAAAGTTGGATTGCTTCTTGGCCATCCTTGGCTTGTAGGACAGACTCTACATCTGGTTGAAAGGTAAGCAACTGGCACATAGCATCTCGCAACATACTTTGATCTTCTGCAACAAGTAGTTTCATCTTAGTTTCTCTCCTTATAAGGTAGCCGAACCTGCACTTCAGTAGGCTGCTTTTGACTGATCACCTTTACTTCTCCTGAAAATGGAAGGACACGGTCTCGAACGGTATGGAGCTCATCCCCTTTTAGAGAAGCAAATCCACAGCCATTATCTCTCACTGTTAGAATGAGTTCTTTCTCTGTTCGTTCTAATTTTAAGTAGGCTTTCGATGCTTTGGCATGTTTGATGATGTTGGTCACTAACTCAAGTAAAATCATGGAGGCCGTTGATTCTAACTCCTGAGTTAGGCTAGCTGTATCTAGTTGGTGATTGATTTCCGTTTCAATTCCTGCAATTTCCAGCATTTTTTTAACAGTCGCAAATTCGGAAGCAAGGGTTCTTGTTTTAAGATTTTCGATAATTGTACGAACTTCATTCATGGATTCTTTACTGATCTGATGAATTTCTTTTAATTCTTTTTCCACTTGAGGATAGGCCTGCATTTGGAGAAGCTGGAGGGCAAGGTCCGTCTTCACACTCAACATGGCAAAAGTATGGCCTAGGCTGTCATGGAGGTCCTGACCGATACGACTGCGTTCATTTTCAGCCAAGAAAAGATTAAGCTTGGCATTTTGTTTCATCTTTTCTTCTTTTAACTCTTCTGCTATACGAATTCGATAGAGACCAAAAGTCAAGGCATCAGAAAAGACAAAAGTCACCAAGAAAAAGAGGAGTTGCCAGGGACTAACTTGATCGACCATATAAATCCCTGTCAAAATCAAGGGTTGCAAGACAATAAAACTGACAAAACGCCAAGAGTGAAAAGATATCTCATCCAGTTGGTAAATGAGGAGGTTTGATAAATAAAAGATAAACCAAGCGAAGCTCCCATTCAGCCAGACGGAACTGTAAAAAATGTAGGCAAGCATGATCCACCAAGCCAGCCACTGCACGGTGCGATTCTGACTGACTAAAACCGAATAGAAAGCTAGGACAAATAGTAGAGTCCATAACAAGGTTAAAAGCGGGTACTCTCCAACAATGACACCCGCTATAGGAAAGATGATAAACACTGTTGAAATATGAAACATATAATGAATGTTTTTAAATTTTTCCAACATAGATTTATTTTACCTCGATCCGTTTTTTCAGTTGGATGACCAAGACACCAAAGAAAACTGTATAACCTAGTACAACCAAGGCAGCAAGAATGTTAAACTCGTGGTGCTCCAAATAAGTAGAGACAACCTGCATCAGTTGATAGGTTGGGGTCAGTTTTCCAATGGATTGGAGCCATTCTGGGAAGGAACTCAAAGGGAACCAGAGTCCACCGAGGACAGCCAAAGCAATGTAGGCAATATTTCCAATAACCGTCATCAGTTGGGCGCTGGGAAGCAAGCTCACCAATACCCCCATGCTGATAAAGACCACGCTTCCGACCAGCAAAACAACTCCAATCACCAACCAATCAAGCCAAGGCAGAGTCACTCCACGGACAAAATGACCAACCGAAAAGACAACTATAATTGATAACAAGAAAGTCAGCAGAGTACTGAACAGTTTTGATACATAATATTCTACCATAGATACAGGAGAATGTTGAAGCAATTTTTGCCAGTTATTCGTCTTGTCAGACTCGAGTGTGCTAGGGATACTGAAAAAGGCGCTTGACATGATACTAAAGAGCGTCATGGCAAAAAGATAGGCTTTAAGAACAATTTCTGGAACATCTGATCCTGACATCATACCAGAAAATATAAGGTAAAACACACTTGGAAGTCCGATGGATAGCAAGTAGTAGACTGCTTGCCGTTTCATCTGAATGATTTCCACTTTCATGAGACTTGTCATATTTTTCATCATCAATCTCCTTTAGTCTTGAGTCGTTTCGAAGATACTGTCTAAGAGAGTTCGATTGCGAACTTCAATTTCTTCAATCGTGCAGCCCTGTTCTTGCAAGACTTTCCATACCTGGCTAGCTTCTTTGGTGGTGAAGGAAAGGGCATTTTGCTTGATTTCAATCTCTTGAACCTGGTCCAAAGTGCTGATAAATTCCTGATAAGTTAGAGGTACCGTAAAATGTTTTTCTTGTTCTTCACCACGCATGGCATAAGGCGTCGTATCGCGAATCAATTCTCCCTTGTGGAGAACCAAAATGCGGTCAGCCGTATGCTCTACCTCTTCGATGTAGTGAGAAGAATAAACAATGGTCACGCCATTTTGCTTCAACCGATCGACAATCTCCCAAAAATGCTGACATGTCGAGGTATCCATGGCAGCAGTCGGCTCATCTAAAAATAGAATTTTCGGACGACCGATTAAAGACAACACAAAAGAGAACAAACGTTTTTGCCCCCCAGACAACTTGCCCGCTAGCTGATTTTTCTGCTTGTCTGAGAATCTTAGCAAGTCATCAATTTCTTTGTCTGAAAGGCTGTCGGGATAAAGTGACTTGAAAAATGATAGAAGTTCTTTCACTTTCAAGCTTTGAACAACTGCATTTTCTTGGGGCAAGACAGAAATAAGCTGCTTTAATCGAGGATCTGTTGGCGCAAACCCTTGAATGGCTATCTGACCTGAGCTCATGAACTTGTCGCCCAAGAGGCAATCAATCAAGGTTGTTTTTCCTGCTCCGTTAGGACCGATCAAGGCGACACATTCTCCGTCATTGATTTCAAAAGAGATATCACGCAAGATCTCCTTGTCTTTTATTTTCTTACTCAATTTCTCAACTTTAATCACAGTCATGAGATTCTCCTTTCAACCACTTCATTCCCATAGGGAAAACAATGAAAATCATAAATCCAAAACCCCAAGCACCACGAATGAATTGGCGAAGCAAGGTTTGGTCAAACCAACCAGTAAACATTTCCACTAACCATACTAAGAGTGACAGGCCGATAAAGAGATAGATGATTGCCTTTTTCATTCCTCAAACTCCTTTTTCACATCTCTGACTAATTTTAAACCTTCTCTAACAAGCCAAGACATCATTCCAAAGCCAGCAAATAGCTCCCAAGGAAAATGATAGAAACCCTCGTCCAATCCTGAAAACATGAGATAGGTCATAACTCCTGCTGCTACTAAACTCACTGCGACAATCATTTTATTTTTCATTTCTTCTTCCTCCATTTCATACTTCAATTATAGTCTTTTGAAGTTGGCGGAGCTAGATGCTTCTGTCACTAGGAAATATGACAAATGTCATAAAAAAAGAAAGTTGCAAAATCAACTTTCTTTTTAATCAATTAAATTTTTATTCCACACTGAAAAGATATGGATATACGGGTTGTTGACCTTGGTGAATCTCTACTTCAACATCTTCGAATTCTTCTGCGATTTCTTGGGCAATTTCATTGGCAAGTTCTTCGCTTCCGTCTTCTCCGACATAGAAAGTCACGATTTCACTATCTTCGTCCAACATGTGTTTCAATGTTTCTGTCAAGGTTTGATGCATGTCAGGATTTGACACGAGGATTTTCCCATCTACCATACCAAGATTGTCATTTTCATGAATTGCTAATCCATCGATAGTTGTATCACGAACGGCTGTTGTTACACTTCCGCTTACGACATCGCCAAGGGCTGCAGTCATGCGTTCTTTATTTTCTTCGATTGATTTACTTGGGTCAAATGCAAGAAGACTCGTCAATCCTTGAGGAATTGTACGTGCTTCTACCACAACAGCAGGTTGTTCAAGCACTTCAGCCGCAGACTGAGCTGCCATAAAGATATTTTTGTTGTTCGGCAAGAAGATGATGTTGCGAGCATTGACCTGTTCAACAGCCTTGATAAAGTCTTCTGTTGAAGGATTCATCGTCTGACCACCTTCGATGACATAATCCACACCTTGGGCACGGAAGATATCTGCCAAGCCTTGACCTGCTACTACTGCGATAAGGGCGTACTCTTTTGTTTCAGCGGGCTTATTTCCTTGAGTCGCTTCTTTTTCAACTTGCGCCTCGTGTTGATTACGCATGTTGTCCACTTTGACCTTGATCAAGCTACCATATTTAAGACCTTCTTGCATAACAAGACCTGGATCTTCTGTATGGACGTGAACTTTGACGATTTCATCATCATTGACAACAAGGAGCGAGTCACCGAGTTCATTCAAGTAGTTACGGAATTCATCGTAGTCAAAGTCCTTAGAATAAGTTGGACCTTGTTTGAGAGCTACCATAATCTCCGTACAGTAACCGAAGGTAATATCCTCAGTTGCCACATGACCTGCTACAGACTTGTGGTGCTCTGCATTGATCATTTCACTCATGTTTGCAGGAGTCGCTACAAAGTCCTCAGAAGCACTGTATTCACCAGTAAGAGCTGAAAGGAATCCTTCGTAGATGAAAACCAAACCTTGACCACCTGAGTCTACCACACCAACTTCCTTAAGGACTGGAAGCATTTCTGGTGTCTTAGCCAAAGCTGCTTTTGCGCCTTCCAAGGCTGCACGCATGACCTCAACAGCATCATCTGTCTCCTCGGCTTTTTTCTTAGCTCCAATAGCCGCTCCACGAGAAACAGTCAAAATGGTTCCTTCAACTGGTTTCATAACCGCTTTATAAGCTACTTCGACACCGGATTGGAAGGCAAGAGCCAAGTCTTGACCTGTTAATTCATCTTTTTCCTTGATAGCCTGAGAGAAGCCACGGAAGAGCTGAGAAGTGATAACCCCTGAGTTCCCACGCGCACCCATCAAAAGACCTTTAGCAAGAATGCTCGCTACTTCTCCAACTGTAGAAGCAGGCTTGTCTGCTACTTCTTTGGCACCATTTTCAATGGTCATTCCCATGTTTGTCCCAGTATCCCCATCTGGAACTGGAAAGACGTTCAATGAATTGACATATTCTGCTTGCTTATTCAAACGAGTTGATGCAGCCTGCACCATCTCTTGGAATAAACTGGTAGTAATTTTTGACACGATTATTCTCCTACAACTTTGATATTTTGAATGTAGACATTCACAGTCTGAGCAGTAATTCCTAGTTGATTTTCTAAACTAAAACGAACACGCTCTTGAATGTTTTTTGACACTTCGCTTATCTTTATTCCGTAGCTCAACACGGTATAAACATCAACTGCGATGCTACCATCTTCGGCTGCCTTCACGACAACACCCTTAGAATAATTTTCCTTACCAAGGAGGGCTTGGAAATTGTCTTTGAGGGCATTTTTACTAGCCATACCGACCACTCCAAAAATCTCAGTTGCGGCACCACCTACTACGGTTGCAATCACTTCATCTGTCAGTTCGATTTGACCATCTTTTGTATTAATTTTTACAGTCATTTTTTTTACCTCAACTAGTTGATACTCTATTTTATCATATTTCAGCCCAAGTGTAAAAGCAGAATGCTGTATCGGCGGATATTTATACTCAATGAAAATCAAAAAGCAAACTAGGAAGCTAGCCACAGACAGTACTTGAGTACGGCAAGGCGAAGCTGACGTAGTTTGAATTTGATTTTCGAAGAGTATTACTCTATTTTTTAAATGGTTTTATCTCTAGAGCAAAAGAAAAAGACCTAAGCGGTCTTTTCATTTTTATTAAACGCGTTCAACTTTACCTGATTTCAAAGCACGAGCTGAAGCCCAAACTTTTTTAGGTTTACCATCGATAAGAACAGTAACTTTTTGAAGGTTTGGTTTTACGGCACGTTTTGTTTGGTTCATCGCGTGTGAACGGTTGTTTCCTGATACAGTCTTACGACCTGTAAAGTAACATACTTTAGCCATTGTGTTTTCCTCCTATTAGATCTAATATAGCGGATGTGCTAGCACCACATACTGTACTATGTTATCACACTTTCTCTATTTTGGCAAGGAAATTCGAAGACTTTTTTTATTTAACGTAAACAACTCCAAGTTTACCAAAAGCGACTTCCCCACGAATAATCAAGGTTTTGTTTGTTGGGGCTACAGGAGCATCTGCCTTAGCTGCACCAAAGGATGTTTCTACTTTCAAATCGACACGCCAGTGTTGTGGAACATAGACGGTTGCATTTCCGAAAGCCACTTCAATATTTAAAGTCGCAAAATCACCTAACATCTCTGCATTGTCATAGTAGATTTTAGCGTCCCCAAAAGCGACTTCCACTTGGTCGTCTACAATATCTTGATCTTGCTTATAGAAAGTCCCGCTTCCAAATACGACTTCCTTATCTGTGATGACTGTTCGTTCACCGTTGTACCACCATTTTTTCTCATGCCAGAACTTACTTGAATGTGTCAGATAACCAACACCGAGTACTACCAAGATGCTAGCCCAGATGAGAGAATGATTGGTAACTGGCAACAAGTCATAAGCGTAATTTGCAATGATGAGTGCCAGTAAACCTGTAAAAACTGCCGCAGTTAGATGGCGTCTAAGGATAGACTCAATGGACTTATAAGCAAAAAAAACAATTCCTAGCAAAGGCCATATCTTACCATCCAAAGAAGGAATGCCAAAATTTCCTTGCAGCAAGATCCAAGCTGCTAAAACCAATAAAATAATACCAAATGCTTTCTTTTTCATGTTTTTTACCTCATGTTTCTTAGATTTTCTTTTAGGAGGGATTGGTAATGCCGTGAGACATGAACCTCCTTGTGCGTCTGATAAAAGGAAATGGTACCCGTTCCTGAAAAGGACTTGTCCACCGAGTATATCTGACGGATGTTTGTGATCGTTGACTTGGACACTCGACTAAAATAGCGAGGCAAGATGGACTCCAACTCATAGAGTTTGAGGCGAACCTCATAGGCTTCCTTCTGGGTATGAGCGTAAATCTTGCTACCGTCGGTTTCAAAGAAGAGAATTTCTGACAGGTCTAGATAATATTCACCTGTCCCCTTGTAAAAAGTCAACCTCGGAGCCTTTGACTCTTGCAAGAGCCGTTGCAAGTCTGCAATTTCATCTGTCAAAGTGGGGGTCTTGATGACAATTTCAGTCTCCTCTAAATTGTCGTCAATCTCAATTCGTAACTTCATCACATCTCCTTTCTGACTCTACTATATCAAAGCTAAGTTAGGAATACAAGGGTAAAAAAGCAAGTGGTCAATATGAAGCAGTAAGTGGTTGTAGGACCAGCCTAACTTACATGTCAGAATAGGAAGAAAAGGAACCCCCACAACAGACCGCAGACATAGCCAACCAAGACGTCCTTTGGATAATGCACACCACCTAATACTCGGACCAAGGCTAAGACTCCTGAGCAAATAAGCAAGATCATTCCGATCAAAGTCCAAGCATGGAAATGGGCCATGGAGATGATAGTTGCCGAAAAGACATGACGACTGGGCATAGACTGTCCCGAACTATCCTTGTCAAGCAGAGGACTGATGTCCCAAGTTTCATAAGGTCGAGGGTGATTGATTTTCTTACGAAACAGGGACAAGATCACAAAGCCCGAGGCAGGGATAAACAAATAAATCCCAACTTGCTGACTAAGTCCTAGTTGCAGGTAAGTGGTGACTAGCAAGGCCAGGTAGACCAGGGGCATGGTGACTGTCATCAAACGATTGAAACTGCGTAACAGAAATAAAAGAGGGGGATGGCTGGTGAGTCTGGAGCTGATATTTCGATACCATTCTTGATAATTTTTCATTTATAATTCTCATTCATTACCTTGTTTTCGTCTACTGGTGAGACGTTTGTCTTCTAGTATAGTGCAGAAAAAGAAGGCCGTCAAGCCTTCTTTTGATTTATTCTTCTGCTTCGTCTTCTGTAAATTGACTATTGTACAAGTCAGCGTAGAAGCCACCTTGCGCCATCAGCTCCTCGTGATTGCCTTGCTCAATAATATTACCATCTTTCATGACAAGAATCAAGTCGGCATTACGAATAGTTGACAAGCGATGGGCAATGACAAAGGAAGTTCTTCCCTCCATCAAACGGTCCATGGCTTTTTGGATCAATTCCTCTGTACGTGTGTCGACTGAGGATGTCGCTTCATCCAAAATCAAGAGCGGTGCATCTTTCAACAAAGCACGAGCGATAGTCAAAAGCTGTTTCTGTCCAACAGACAAGGTCACAGTGTCATCCAAAACAGTATCGTAGCCATCTGGCAAGGTCATGATAAAGTGGTGGATTCCCACAGCCTTGCTAGCTTCTATCATCCGCTCATCGCTGATGCCTGTTTGATTGTAGATGAGATTATCTCGAATGGTTCCTTCAAAGAGCCAAGTATCTTGCAAGACCATTGAAAAGGCATCGTGTACTTCTGAGCGCTTCATATCCTTGGTATCGACACCATCGATACGGATACTTCCCTTATCAATCTCATAGAACTTCATCAAAAGATTGACAATGGTTGTCTTACCAGCTCCAGTAGGTCCAACGATAGCGACCTTCTGACCTGCATGAGCTGTCGCAGAAAAGTCATGGATGATGGTGCGTTCTGGTGTATAACCAAAGGACACATGATCAAAGACCACTTCTCCTCTCATGCCAGTCAATTGTCTTTCCTTATGGGATTCATCCTGCATCTCAGCTTCACCTAGAAATTCAAAGACACGTCCCATGGCTGCACTCGCTTGTTGCAAGCTGGTAATCCCTTGGGCAATCTGTGACAGGGGTTGGGAGAAGGTCCGTACGTAAACCATAAAGGCTACAATAACCCCGATAGTGATATGCCCTTCTAACGCCAGCGCGGCACCAACGATGATGACCAAAACATAGCTAAAATTCCCAACAAAGAACATGGCTGGCATCATGATACCAGAGATAAACTGAGATTTCCAGATGCTGTCGTGCAAGTTTTGGTTTAAACCTGCAAATCTCGCTTTGGAGGTGTCTACTGCGTTGTAGCTCGTTACAACATTGTGTCCCGAATACATTTCTTCTACGTAACCATTGACGGCCGCTAAATTATTTTGTTGGGCTTTAAAATAACCCTGTGACTTGGCCATAATTACAGAAACTGCCGCAAAACCAACAAGGGTTGATACAACGGTTACCAATGCCAAAATCCAGTTCATGCTAAACATGGTCACCAAGACAGCAATCAACAAGAAACTAGCTGAAAGAACTGTCCCTAGACTTTGGTTGAGAGATTGCGCCGCCGTATCCACATCATTGGTCACACGAGATAGAGTGTCCCCTTGCGAATGACGGTCAAAATAGCCAAGGGGCAAACGATTGATTTTTTCAGCGATTGCTGTCCGCAAGCGTTTTGAAAAATGCTGAATGCTCGTTGAAAAGATATAGGCCTGTGTATAGTTAAGGATGGCGCCAAATACATAGAGAATCACTAAAAAGCTAGCAATACTTGACACAGCCTCTAAATCAATTCCTGTCATCAAGCCATCTGAAATCAAGTTAGTAATTTCTTTAATCTTAGTTGGACCATAAACGGTAATGATACTTGAAATGACTGCAGCCACAACTGCTATTAGGAGAGGGAGTTGGAGGCCTGCCATATAAGATTTGCACTGTTTCCAGACCGAAACTTTTTTATTTTCCATGTTCCAATTCCTCCTTCGATAGTTGTGAGTAGGCAATTTCTTGGTAGACTTCGTTGGTAGCTAGAAGTTCCTTGTGGGTGCCTTGTCCCACGACTTTTCCTTGATCCAAGACTAAGATCAAGTCTGCATCCATAATAGTAGAAATGCGCTGCGCTACGATAAGTTTGGTCATGGATTTTGTTTTCTCAGCTAGCTCTTGGCGCAGGACACGATCTGTCTTGTAGTCCAAGGCTGAGAAAGAGTCATCAAAGATGAGAATCTCTGGTTTACGAGCCAAGGCACGCGCAATGGCCAAACGCTGTCTTTGACCTCCTGAGAAGTTGGTTCCGCCTTGAGCCACTTCTGATGCAAGTCCTGCTTCCTTGTCCTCGATAAAGGTTTTAGACTGGGCTAATTCCAGAGCTTGCCACATAGCAGCTTCGCCTAGAGGAGTTTCTTTGCTCTTACCAAAATCTAGATTGTCCTTAACATCTCCTGAGAAGAGGACTGCTTTCTGCGGAATATAGCCAACCTTATTGCGCAAGTCTACCAAGTCGTAATCTTGCACATTAACACCATCTACTAGAATTTCTCCCGCGGATACATCGTAAAAACGAGGTAGTAGGTTGACCAGAGTAGATTTACCAGAACCAGTTGAACCGATAAAGGCCACAGTTTGACCCGCTTCTGCTTTGAAAGTGACATGTTCCACGACTGCTTCAGAGTTCTTAGAGTAGCGGAAAGTCACATCACGAAATTCCACTTGTCCTTGAACTGAAGGGTCCGCTGTCTGTGCATGACTAGGATTTTCAATAGAAGAATGCAAATCCAATACTTGATTGATACGTCCTGCAGAAACCAAGGTACGAGGAAGAACGATAAAGAGTGCTCCCATGAGAAGGAAGCCCATCACGACCTGCATAGCATAGGACATGAAGACCACCATATCACTAAAGAGTGGCAGACGTTCTGCCAAACTTGCATCGTTGATGATATAGGCACCAATCCAGTAAATGGCTAAGGTCAAACCGCTGGAAATCGCCATCATAATAGGGTTCATAATCGCCATCAATCGATTGACAAAGAGATTGAGACGAGTCACCTCATCATTGGCTTCTTCAAATTTCTTATCTTGGTAATCCTCGGCATTATAAGCACGAACAACCCGAATCCCAGTCAAACTTTCGCGAGTGATGCTATTGAGTTTATCTGTCAATTTTTGAATGACAGATTGTTTTGGAAAGGCTAGAGTAATGAGAACAGTGGTCATCAAGACATTGACAATGACGGCCACCACTACTGCCCAGAGCCAGTATTCCGACTTCCCAAGGATTTTTCCAATGGCCCAGATGGCCATGATAGGCCCACGAGTCACTACCTGTAAGCCCATAGTAAAGAGCATCTGAACCTGCGTAATATCATTGGTCGTTCGAGTCAAAAGACTGGGGATTGAAAAACGTTTGATTTCCGTTTGCGAAAAATCTAGAACACGATTAAAAATATCTCTTCGCAAGTGAGTCGTGTAAGACGCTGCAACACGAGAAGCAAAAAATCCAACTGTTACAGAAGACAGAAAGGCTAGGAGAGATAAGCCCATCATCTTGGCAGCAGGAGACCATAGTTGTCCTAACTCCGTACCCGGTGTTCCAATCAATTCTGTTATTTCTGAAATGTAGGTCGGTACCTCTAACTCGAGATAGACCGAGAAACAAGTGAAAAGAATCGTAAGGACAATCATCCCCCACTCTTTTCCTGTAATACGTTTAGCAAGTTTCTTCATTCTCTCCTCCTATTCT
>NZ_JATS01000016.1:0-27266 GCF_000526095.1 Streptococcus sp. CM6
GGTTGAGCGGTTGTTCAGGTTGAACTGGATTCTCAGGTTGAGCTGGCTTTTCAGGCTGAGCAGGTTTCTCAGGTTGAGCAGGTTTTTCAGGCTGAGCAGGCTTTTCCGGTTGCGCCGGTTTCTCAGGCTGAGCAGGCTTTTCGGGCTCAGCAGGCTTTTCCGGTTGAGTAGGTTTCTCAGGTTGAACTGGTTTTTCAGGTTGAGCAGGTTTCTCAGGCTGAGCTGCTTCGAGCTTGCTGATTTGTTCGAGAGCAGTTTCTAGCGCTTGATTGACTGCTTCCTGAGTTTTAGCTTCTTGGATTGCAGCAATGGCTTGGTCAGCAATTGCTAATAATTTCTTCTTAGCTTCCTTGTTGGATCCAAGCTCAGCGACTTTTTTCTCGATAGCTTTTGCCAAGCTGTCCATAGCCTTATCGTACTCAATTTCCGGTTGTTTTGGTTCGGCTGGTTGCTCAGGCTGGTCAGGTTTCTCAGGTTCTTCTGGCTGTTCCGGTTGCTCTGGACTAGGCTCCTCTTGACCTCTTTGATAGTTCTCATCCTTGGATAGGATATCTTGTAGGGCGCTGACTGTCAACATGACTTCTTGAACATCCACTGCATCAGCACTGAGTTGGTTTCTTAATTTTTCTAGATTTGCTTGGAAAGCTTGGCGTGCAGTAGCCGTATTTTTCAAGCCTGCTGAATCAAAGTTGGACAGATCATCTTTCCATTTTGAGATAGACTGGATGATATCTGCCTTGCTGTAGAGTTCGCTACCTTCGCCACGAGTGATAAATTGGTCTACCTGAATACCGATATTTTGAGACAAATCGTTTCGATCAGGATCTAGTTGAAGGGTGACTGCGTGCAAGTTTTCGTCCAGACCTTTTAGGCTAACCAGAGTTTGATTGCCTTGGCGTTGGGCTGCACGACCGCTAAAGTATTTCTTGCCATCAATGGTTGAAGCATTTCCCATGCCATCTTGGTAAGGAACTTCTTTGCCGTCTAGGAAGACTTTGTAGATACCATGATTTGGATCGACATAGCCCTTGATATCAAGTCCAGTACCGTAGAAGTAGGCTGTGACAGTTGTCTTTTTCTTTTGCTCATCAGTTAAGCGGCCAAAGGAAGCCCAAGACTCCGTTTTCTGATACTTGTCTGCCGAATTGGTTTCATGGTGCCAGCCAGGACTGTAATCCAACTGACTAGCTTGGTCATCATAACTTGTTTGGTCCTTGACCAGCAATTCAGCTTTCATCACTTGGATGGTTGCATCGGTAGCGAAACCGAGCAGGGCACCGTCAGTGACAGAAGTGAGTTTGGCTTTGAAGTCAAAGACAGAGTCGGCTTGTTCTGTAAAGTCAATCGTTGGGATGGTCACAGTCTTTTCTGTTTCTCCATCTTTAAAGGTCACATCTTGAGTTGTATCTTGGTAAACTTTACCGTGAACCCCAGTTCCAGGTTCTGTGATAAAGCGAACAGTAGCAGTCCCCTTGCTTCCACCAACACGTTTAATCTTAACAGTGACTGGTTTTCCTTTTTCGACTTCGTAGTTAGTAGACTCGAGTTCAAACATTCCTTTACTATCATTGTTTAGGGTGTAGATTCCTTCTGTAGCAATTGGTTCGCCTGTCTTGTTTACAAGAGTAATAGTATGTTGGCCAGGTGCTAAATCGCCTGTCTCAAAGACTTTTTGGCTGCGTTTACGGCTAGCATTCTTAGTTTGGACATCGGCAACCTTTTGACCATCAACGTAGACGGACATTTCTCCATGACCTGGATCGACCGTAGAGACGACATAGGCCTTGGTTCCTGTGAAGGTATAGCTTACTTTGGCATCTTTTTGATTGGTCCACATAGAAGTGCCACGAACACCTTCAGATTCATTGTACCAAGTTGTTCCGGCTGTATCCGCAGTTGTGTTTGAGTGGTATTCAAGTCCAAGAGGATAGCCATCTGTCTTTTCAATGCTGCTTGGTGTCTTGTAGACTGAGAAGTTGTTCAAGATTGGAGTTGCTTGAGCACCGGTGATGGTCACACGGATTTTTTGTGCTTCTACAGGCTTGCCTTGAACCAAGCGACGGTAACCAACGGTCGAACCTTCGCCGTAAGTCACCCAACGTCCGTTGATTTCGACTTCAATCTTGAAACCAGAGATACGTTGCCCTTTGGCGATGTCTTCCTTGAGTTCAACGACGTCAAAGCGTCTCTTTTGCCCCAAATCGACTGTAAAGCTACCGGTTGTGGCATCATTTGAGAGGGCCCAGCTGGTGTCATCTTTACCGTCTGTGAGGTGGCTTTCTTTGTAAAGGTGGTTTTGACGAGTAGAACTTGCTGTTACGGTGGCACCTTTGGCAAAGTCAGTCGCATACATTTGGTCTAGAGTTGCTTTGAATTCCTTCAAGCGAGCCACATCTGTATCTGCGAATTTTCCTTCTTTATTTGGTGGAATATTGAGAAGGAGTGGCGTTCCACGACCAACAGACTTGAAGTAGATGTCCATCAGCTCTTTGAGTGATTTTGGCTGTTGGTTGTCATGATAGAACCAGCCCGAACGGATCGAAACGTCAGCTTCCCCTACAGAGTACATATCACCATCAGGGTCACCATGGTTGAGGTATTCGTTTTTCACATCGTCTGTGATGTTGGCCCTTTTGACTTTATGCCAGACAGGGTCACCTGCGATACCTCGTTCATTTCCGATCCAGCGAACGCTTGTTGGTTGAGCAGAGAAGATAGCGATATCTCCTTCGGCTTCTTTGATGTATTTGAACCATTCATCAAAGGTATAGGTTACTTTTTGGGCACCGCTACCACGCGCACCGTCCATCCAAACCTCGATAAATTTCCCTTTGTTACCGTATTTCGGATTACCAAGGATTTCTTTCAGTTGGTTGAGATAGTATTGGTTGTATTCCTTTTCGGTTGCAACATGGTATTTTGGATGATTGGCATCCCATGGTGATAGGTAAACACCCATGTTCATGTCGTACTTGCTAGCAGACTTGGAAACTTCTTCGAGAAGGTCACCCTTTCCATCTTTCCATGGGCTAGCAGCTACGGTATGGTTGGTGTATTTAGATGGGTAAGCAACGAATCCGTCGTGGTGTTTAACAACCATAATGGTTCGTTTGAAGCCCGTTTCCTTCAGAGTGCGAATCCACTGGTCAGTATCCAAGTTGGTTGGATTGAAGTATCGAGGGTCTTCTTTCCCATTTCCCCATTCAGAATTGGTATAGGTGTTCATTCCGTAGTGGATGAAGGCTGCCAATTCTTCCTTGTGGTAATCAAGTTGAGCCTTGCTTGGAAGAGGTCCATGGTTGCCAATCTCAGTTTCCTTATCTTCTGGATGAGCGACTGGTGGAGTCGGTGTCGTTGGATTGGCTGTATTAGCGATTGGCTCGTATTCAAAGACGACCTCATTCACCCCTTTTTGCTGGATAGTTGCTTCCAAACTAGCTTTTACTGGACGGAAACCAGTAATGCCTTTTGCATGGAAAGTGTTGACAAAGGAAACATCATACTCTTGGCCGTCATTGTTATCAACTGTCGCTTCCGCTAGTTCAGTAGTGGTTCCTTTTTGACGGTAGTAAACTTTGAAGGAGCCTTTGTTGACTTTATAGATCACCTTGATAACACGTGTACCGGCAGGCGCTTTGCTGACAACATTGTGATCTTCAGCCCAAGTATCTTTTAGCTGTTTATTGACTGCTACGCCATCAATGGATACAATTTCGTATTTGTCTTTATTCTTCTGATAGAAGTCCGTTTTCTCGATTTCTTTTTTGAAATTATAATCAAATGGCGAATCAACAGCTGTCTGTTCGATAAAGGTGTCATTATCTTTGACAGGATTTCCTTCTTCGTCTTCGTGTTGGATAACCACACGACCGTACTCAACTCCCTTGGTCAAGGTAGCAATACCATCTTGGTTAAAGGAATATTCGTTGCTTCCGATCACAGCTTTCTCATTCCGAAGCATACGTCCTTCATCGGTAAAGTAGTAACGATTTCCGTTATCACCTTGGTACCAGCCTTTCACACCATACTTGGCAATCATGTCCTTCACCCATTTCAGTTGTTCAGGTGAAAGGACGAGTCCGCCACCAAAGCGATCCTTTTCAGCGACACCATTGTCAACGGTTCCGTGTTGGTGAACACCCAGAACTTTTCCTTGGCTGTCTACAATTCCGCCACCAGACAAACCAGATACAGAAGTGGTTTTATAGGTAATACCGGTTGTTCCCTTATCATCATAGGACTCAACAGATCGGATGGTCCCATCTGCCTTGTAAAGCTGACCGGCTAGGATAGGTTGTTTCAGTTCTTTTGAGCTCGAGTCAGTTGGGTAACCAATCGTACTGATGGCTTCTCCCGGCTGATGCGTCTTGTGCTCCGCTAAAGGCGCAAAGGTTGCTGCTTTGTTTGGACTAGCAATCGGAAGAGGAATAGGAGCTTCTACAAGAGCAAGGTCGTTCTTATAGCCTTTTCCAAACTCTTTCTTATTCCAGAAATGGATGTCCTTTTCTCTGAATAAAACCGTAGTTCCAGAAGATGGTAGTGAGTTTTTCTTTTCGCTGTTTGAACCAACGTTATAGTAGAACTGGGCAGATTTTCCACCACGAATGTGACCTTCGCCAGTTTCTTTATTGGCCTCTAGGAAGTTATGAGCAACGGTAAGAATCAAATTAGGTGCAACAAAGATACCAGATCCTGAAACGAGGTAGCGTTGCTCCCCTGCGTTGTAAGTGCTGTAAACCATAGTAGCAGCAGTAGCAGGTTGTCCCTCATAGTTGATGTGTTTGAGGTCTTGTCCACCGTTAATAATAGCCCGGTTTCCGTTCTCAGTTTCTTTTGGAACTTCTTCCTTGTCCTTTAGAATGCTCTTAGTTTCTACTTTTGGACTAGCTTTCTGGTCAACGATAGTAGTTGTATCGAGTTCTTTGACAGGTGTGTCTGGATAGGCACGGTCCTGAATGTCTTCAGGGAGCAAGTCAGCACTGTTGGTATCGGCAGCAGGTGTTTCTTGTTTTTCAGCTTCTACACGGTCTTCTTCTTTGACTGGTTCAGCCTTGGTCTCTTCTATATCTGCTACTTGTTTCATTTGCTGATCTAAATTGGATGTCGTGGCAGGAGACATTTCGTCTGCACGCACGGTTCCAGAAGCAAAAAATGCCAGTCCCACGATAACAGAGGCCACACCTACAGTCAACTTCCGAATGCTAAATGTTTGCCCTTTTTCAAAAAGGTATCGATTCATAATATACTCCTAGTTTTTAGAAAGGCAGTCAGCTACTGCCCAAGCCCAAGTCTGACTTGGTTACAACTTGATTTAATGAAAAAACTCTCTGATAATTTGTAAGCCACCTTACCTCCTGTTTATAAAGCGCTTTCATTTTAAGATAAAAAAATTTAAAAGGTCATTTCTCCCTTAAAATGACTGAAAACTTTTAATATAACAAATATACTAAATTAATAAAAGAATTGCAATAGCGAAAAAGCAAAAAATAAGTATAAATTAAAGAAAATCAGTTACTTTTTAAAGAAAAAAAGCATCCTTTCAAGTCTCAAACTAAATGAAAGGACACGTTTTAAAAAGAAATTAGAGGATCTTTTGGAGAGGCTCTTGAATAGTTTTGGGGTCTGTTTTGGAGGAGAAGCGCTCAAGGACTTGCCCATCTCGACCAATGAGAAATTTAGCAAAATTCCATTCGATTCGTTTTCCTAGCGGGCCAGACTTCTGGTCTTTTAGCCAAACATAAAGAGGATCTGCTTCCTTGCCGTTGACCTTGATCTTGGCAAAGCGAGGAAAAGTGGTCTGGTAGTGTAGACTGCAGAAGCTATTGATTTCCTCTGCGCTGCCGGGTGCTTGTCCCATAAACTGATTGCAAGGGAAATCTAGGATTTCAAAGCCCTGATCTTGATAGCGTTCATAGAGTTCTTGAAGTCCCTGGTACTGGGGCGTTAAACCACATCCTGTAGCAGTGTTGACAATCAAGAGAACCTTGCCACGATAGCCCTCCAGGGGAGTTGCTTGGTTGTTTTGGTTCAAAACGGAAAAATCATATATACTGGTCATGAGGGCCTCTTTTCTTTTTCTACATTGTAACAGTTTTTACCCTTTTCGTCGAGTCGGATGGAAGAAGTTGTTGAAAAATAGGCCCCTGATATGATAGAAATCGTTTACAAATAACTTTTAAAATGGTATGATTTAATTAAACCGGTTTACTTAGCTGCTATAAATCTCTAATTTGAGATTTAGTTCCTATTGATTTTACAATATGTTTATTGGAGTGTATACATGCAAACAAAAACAAAGAAACTCATTGTGAGTTTGTCTTCACTTGTTTTATCAGGATTTTTATTAAACCATTATATGACAGTTGGAGCGGAAGAAACGACTACGAATACCATTCAGCAAAGCCAGAAGGAAGTTCAGTATCAGCAAAGGGATGCCAAGAATTTAGTTGAAAATGGTGATTTTAGTCAGACGGAGAACGGAAGCAGTCCTTGGACAGGAAGCAAAGCCCAGGGGTGGTCAGCTTGGGTAGACCAGAAGAATAGTTCTTCAGGTGCCTCAACTCGAGTCATTGAAGCCAAGGATGGGGCTGTCACTATCTCAAGTTCTGAGAAACTAAGGGCAGTGATTCACCGTATGGTCCCTATTGAAGCTAAGAAAAAGTATAAACTGCGTTTCAAGATTAAAACAGATAATAAAGTCGGGATTGCCAAGGTTCGTATCATTGAGGAAAGTGGTAAGGACAAGCAATTGTGGAATTCTGCAACGACGTCAGGAACAAAGGACTGGCAGACTATTGAAGCAGACTATAGCCCGACTTTAGATGTTGATAAAGTCAAGCTGGAGTTATTCTATGAAACGGGAACAGGGACTGTTTCCTTTAAGGATATTGAGCTGGTAGAGGTAGCAGACCAGCCTTCTGAGGATTCTCAAACAGATAAACAGCTTGAGGAAAAGATTGATTTACCAATTGGGAAAAAACATGTTTTTGCTCTTGCGGACTATACTTATAAGGTAGAAAATCCTGACGTTGCTTCAGTCAAAAATGGACTTTTAGAACCTCTTAAGGAAGGGACAACCAATGTCATTGTCAGTAAAGATGGTAAGGAAGTGAAAAAGATTCCTTTGAAGATTCTAGCCTCTGTTAAGGATGCATACACAGACCGTTTGGATGACTGGAATGGCATCATCGCTGGGAATCAATACTATGATTCTAAAAATGAACAGATGGCCAAGTTAAATCAGGAGCTGGAAGGAAAGGTAGCTGATAGCCTATCCAGTATTTCAAGTCAGGCGGACCGCACCTATTTGTGGGAAAAATTTTCAAATTATAAAACGTCTGCGAATCTGACTGCCACTTATCGGAAATTAGAGGAGATGGCCAAGCAAGTGACCAATCCTTCTTCTCGTTATTATCAAGATGAAACCGTCATTCGAACAGTCAGGGATTCCATGGAATGGATGCATAAACATGTCTACAATAGTGAAGAGAGCATTGTTGGGAACTGGTGGGATTATGAAATCGGTACACCTCGTGCCATCAACAACACTTTGTCTCTGATGAAAGAATACTTCTCAGATGAGGAAATAAAAAAATATACAGATGTGATTGAAAAATTTGTGCCAGATCCCGAACATTTCCGAAAGACGACTGATAACCCATTTAAGGCTCTAGGTGGAAACTTAGTGGATATGGGAAGGGTAAAAGTGATAGCTGGTTTACTGCGCAAGGATGACCAAGAAATTTCTTCTACCATTCGTTCGATTGAGCAAGTGTTCAAGTTGGTAGACCAAGGTGAAGGTTTTTATCAGGATGGATCTTATATCGACCACACCAATGTTGCCTATACGGGTGCTTATGGGAATGTCTTGATTGATGGCCTTTCTCAACTGTTGCCAGTCATTCAAAAGACCAAGAGTCCAATTGATAAAGATAAAATGCAAACCATGTACCACTGGATTGATAAATCGTTTGCTCCTTTGCTGGTGAATGGAGAGCTGATGGATATGAGTCGTGGACGCTCTATCAGTCGTGCTAATAGCGAGGGGCATGTGGCCGCGGTAGAAGTACTGAGAGGGATTCATCGGATAGCGGATATGTCTGAAGGAGAAACCAAACAACGTTTGCAGAGCCTTGTAAAGACCATTGTTCAATCGGATAGTTATTATGATGTCTTTAAGAATTTGAAAACTTATAAGGATATCAGTTTGATGCAATCCTTGTTAAGCGATGCAGGAGTCGCAAGTGTTCCAAGAACAAGTTACCTATCTGCCTTTAATAAGATGGATAAAACAGCCATGTACAATGCAGAGAAAGGGTTTGGATTTGGCTTGTCACTCTTTTCCAGTCGTACTTTGAATTACGAACACATGAACAAGGAAAACAAACGTGGTTGGTATACGAGTGATGGGATGTTCTATCTTTACAATGGCGATTTAAGTCACTATAGCGATGGCTACTGGCCAACAGTCAATCCCTATAAGATGCCTGGTACGACAGAGACGGACGCTAAGAGATCGGATAGCGATACAGGTAAAGTTCTACCGTCTGCTTTCGTTGGAACGAGCAAACTAGATGAGGCCAATGCGACAGCAACCATGGATTTCACTAACTGGAATCAAACATTGACTGCTCATAAGAGCTGGTTTATGCTGAAGGATAAGATCGCCTTTTTAGGAAGCAATATCCAAAACACTTCAAAAGATACTGCTGTAACTACAATTGACCAGAGAAAACTGGAATCAAGTAATCCATATAAAGTCTATGTCAATGATAAAGAAGCCTCCCTCACAGAACAAGAAAAGGATTATCCTGAAACCCAAAGTGTCTTTTTAGAATCGTCCGATTCGAAAAAGAATATTGGTTACTTTTTCTTTAAGAAGAGTTCAATCAGTATGAGTAAGGCTGTCCAAAAGGGAGCATGGAAGGATATTAATGAAGGACAGTCAGACAAGGAAGTTGAAAATGAATTTCTTACGATTAGTCAGGCTCATAAGCAAAAAGGAGATTCTTATGGCTATATGCTCATCCCTAACGTGGATCGTGCCACCTTCAATCAAATGGTAAAAGAGTTAGAAAGTAGCCTCATCGAAAATAACGAAACCCTTCAGTCTGTTTATGATGCCAAACAAGGAGTTTGGGGCATTGTGAAATATGATGATTCTGTCTCTACTATTTCCAACCAATTCCAAGTCTTGAAACGTGGAGTCTATACCATTCGAAAAGAAGGGGATAACTATAAGGTTGCCTACTATAATCCTGAAACCCAGGAATCAGCGCCAGATCAGGAAGTCTTTAAAAAGCTAGAACAAGCAGCTCAACCACAAACTCAGGATTCAAAAGAAAAGGAAAAATCTGAAGAAGAAAAGAACCATTCGGATCAAAAGAATCTCCCTCAGACAGGAGAAGGTCAGTCAATCTTAGCAAGTCTAGGGCTCTTGCTACTTGGGGCAGTTTATCTGTTCCGCAGAGGAAAGAACAACTGATATGCTCATCATCTAGATGAATCACATGAAACTGTGGAAAATAGAAAAAATCCGAAGAAGGCCAAATATCTTCGGATTTTTCACTTCATTTTATCTGAGTGTAACATACTGTTGGGCAATCTCACTGATGCGGTCAAAGTCGCCTTGGGAAGCGAGTTTATTGAGTTCGCCACCAATTCCAACGGCGTCTGCACCAGCAGCGAACCATTGAGGGATGTTGTTTAGGCCGACTCCTCCGGTTACCATTACGGAAACTTGTGGGATCGGCGCCTTGACTGCAGAGATATATGATGGACTGAGAGCACTACCTGGGAAGAGTTTGATGATTTCACTACCGGCTTCAAGTGCAGTCGTTATCTCTGTGAGGGTAATACAGCCTGGAATGTACGGTGTGCTGTAGAGATTGCACATTTTTGCAGTTTCAGCATGGAAAGATGGAGAAACAACGTAATTTGCTCCGGCTAGAATGGCATCTCTAGCGGTTACGGCATCAAGCACAGTACCTGCACCGATACAAACACTTTGATCGTCCTGATACAAGTCTACAAGTTCCTTGATGATTTGCCCTGCATACTGATTGGTATAGGCGATTTCAATTGCCTTGATACCGCCCTTGATACAAGCAATCGAGGCTTGTAGTCCCTCTTCCTTTGTATTTCCTCGAATAACAGCGACAATTTTTTGTTTTTTTAGTTCAATAATCGTATCTGATTTGGTCATGTAATTCTCCTAACGAATGATATCTTGTGTATTTGCCAGTAATTTTTCAATACTAGCTGCCGAAGTGGAGAGGTGGTCTCCTGGGAGAGTGCATTTGAGAGTGGAACTGGCAACTGCAAAGTCAATGGTAGTTTTTAGGGAGGAATGATGGAGTAGTTGGTAAAGGGCACCAGATATAAAGGCATCCCCGCTACCAACTCGTTGATAGACTGCAGTTTTTAGTTGGACAGACTCTTCAAATCGTTCTCCCAGAGCATAGGCCTGATAGACATTTTTGTCTTGCTCATCACTAGAGCGGAGGGTATGGAAAATGGCCTTGAAACCATAGGTTTCTTTTAAAAGTCGCATGCGATTTTCCACCTCTTTTAGGCTGGCACTGTCTCTTGGAAACATCTCTAGATTTTGTTCATCAATCATGAGAGGATCAATACCAAAGCAATAATCAGCGAAACGAGCAAACTTAGAAAATTCATACTTAGCTTCTAGGACTGAAATCATCTTTGTTCTCAGATTGAGATCCATTGAAATGATAATCCCTCGGCGCTTGGCTTCTTCCAAGAGTAGGAGAAGGAGCGTACGGACCTCTTGACCGATAGCTACGGTGATTCCACTGAAATGAAAATGGCTAATCCCCTGAAAGAGAGAATCCATATCTAGCATGTTTGGGCGAATCTGGCTGATACTCGTATGTTTGCGGTCGTAGAAAACTTCACTTTGACGACAACCAAAGCCGTTCTCCAAATAGTAGAGGCCGATTCGATCGCCAAGCCGATAGATTGAACTGGTATCGATTTGGTGCTGTTTCAAGAATGTAATAAAACGATCTCCAATCTCGTTGGCAGGGAGTGCGGTAAAGACTTTCGTTGAGATACCCAGGGCTTGCAAATTACAAGCGATATTAATTTCTGATCCGCCAAAATAAGTCGAACTGGCAACATGATCGCCGATACTGGTGGCATCTAATGGTGAGATTCGAATTAATGGTTCGCCAAACAGTAAGATTTTCATCATCCATTAGTTCCTTTCTGGTTTAGAATAGCTTTACTTGGCTAATACTTCTTTCAAATAAGCAGCGACTTCATCATCTTGGCAGTTTTCAAAGAAGTATTCTTGGAAGTATTTGCCAGAGATGGTGTCTTTGAGGAAGTCTTGGTCGATTGTTTTAAGGATGGTTATCAAATCATTGTGGGTGATTTGTTTCACCTCGTTTAAGATACGAGCGTTGCGTTGTTCAGGGATTACACGTTCTCTTGGGTAGCCACCGCCCATTTCTTCAGCAAATAAGCGTTCAAACATCAATTTGAGGGTCAATTCTGCCCCCCAACCAAATCCTTTGGCATAAGGGATAGACAAGGCGTTACCACCATTGATTTGAGAATAAAGGTAAGCGTCAGTTGGGTCCACTGCTAGACCACAGACAACACCAGGGAAGCTGTTTAAAGCAAGCATAGCTCCTACACCCGTACCACAGCCGGTAACAACAAAGTCGACTGCTTTTGTATTTAAAAGGATGGCAGCCATTAAGCCGTTTTGTACGTATGTTAATGGGTTTTCACCTTCTTCTCCACGCATACCATAGTTAAATAATTGGTAGCCTTTTTTATCTGTTGCTTCTTTCAGACTATCGTAAATAATGTGATTCTTGCTAGCTTGACTATTTTCATTGATTAATGCGATTTTCATAAGATCTTCTTTCTATTTTTACTCAGGTTGTTTTCCGATGTAGGCTAAGATACCGCCATCTACATATAGGATGTGGCCATTGACAAAATTGCTGGCATCACTAGCGAGAAAGACAGCAGGGCCCATCAAATCTTCAGGATTTCCCCAACGTGCAGCAGGTGTTTTTGCAATGATGAACTGGTCAAATGGGTGGCGAGAACCATCTTCTTGCAACTCACGAAGAGGTGCTGTTTGAGGAGTGGCAATATAACCCGGTCCAATTCCGTTACATTGGATATTGGCTCCACCGTATTCAGATGCAATGTTGCGGGTCAACATTTTCAAGCCCCCTTTAGCGGCAGCATAAGCGCTAACTGTTTCACGTCCCAGTTCGCTCATCATCGAACAAATATTGATAATCTTTCCATGCCCTTTCTTTATCATAGAAGGAATAACTGCCTTTGAAACGATAAATGGTGCGTTTAAGTCAATATCGATGACCTTACGGAAATCAGCGGCGCTCATTTCGCACATTGGAACTCGGCGGATAATACCAGCATTATTAACGAGGATGTCAATGACACCAACCTCTTGTTCGATTTGCTTGACCATGGCTTGGATACCGTTCTCGTCTGTCACGTCACAGACATATCCATAGGCTTCGATGCCAACTTCACGATAAGCTTCAATCCCTTTATTGACCAGGTCTTGATTGATATCGTTAAAGACAATAGTAGCGCCGGCCTCAGCGTAGGATTTGGCAATAGCAAATCCAATTCCATAAGAAGCGCCGGTGATGAGAGCAATTTTTCCTTTTAAAGAAAACTGCTCAATTGAGAATGATGTATTTGTCATTTGATACTTCCTTTCAAATTTGTTAAGACTTCTCTATAACCAAATTATATTCTAGTAAACCGGTTTTGTCAATAATTAAATATTTTTATTTCCAAAAATCTTTGTTTCCCTAAAAAAACGGAAGATTTTGAAATTCCTGTCTATTATAATGGTTAAATAAGCAATGAAAGCGCTAATATTTTTTTTAAAAAAACTATTGACAAGATAAAAATAAAGGGTTACAATGGGAAATGTAAAGTAAACCGGTAAACTCAAACAAGAAAGGAGAAAAGATGAAAATTGTACTTGTAGGGCATGGACATTTTGCCACAGGGATTTATAGTTCTTTACAATTGATTGCAGGCAATCAAGAAAATGTGGAGGCGATTGACTTTGTGGAAGGAATGTCAGCAGATGAACTCAAGCAAAAAATCTTACTTGCAATTTCAAATGAAGAAGAAGTTTTAATCCTAAGTGACCTCTTGGGAGGATCGCCATTCAAGGTTTCTTCTACTATAATGGGAGAAAATCCAGCTAAAATAATGAATGTTCTCTCGGGTTTGAACTTAGCCATGTTAATGGAAGCAGTCTTTGCTAGAATGGCTCATAGCTTTGATGAGGTTGTTAATAAATCAGTAGCGGCGGCCCAGAGCGGAGTCGTAAATGGTAAAGAATTGTTTTCAACGGATGCAGAGGCAGAGGAAGAAGATTTCGAATCGGGTATTTAAAGGGTAAAAGAATGATAAAAAAGGTTACGATTGAAGAAATAAAATCGCCTGAGCGCTTCTTAGAAGTACCACTTCTGACGAAAGAAGAAGTCGACCAGGCAATTGATAAGGTTATTCGGCAGTTAGAACTCAACCTTGACTATTTCAAGGAAGATTTCCCGACGCCAGCTACCTTTAATAATGTCTATCCAATCATGGATAACACGGAATGGACCAATGGTTTCTGGACAGGAGAACTGTGGTTGGCTTATGAATACAGTCAACAGGATGCATTTAAAAACATCGCTCATAAAAATGTTCTTTCTTTCCTGGATCGTATCAATAAGAGAGTAGAATTGGACCACCATGATCTCGGTTTCTTATACACACCGTCTTGTATGGCTGAATATAAGATAAATGGAAATGGAGAGGCTAGAGAAGCGGCCTTGAAAGCTGCAGATAAGTTGATTGAACGCTATCAAGAAAAAGGTGGCTTTATTCAAGCTTGGGGAGACTTGGGCAAGAAAGAGCATTACCGTTTGATTATCGATTGCTTGCTCAACATCCAGCTCTTGTTCTTTGCTTATCAAGAAACTGGCGATCAAAAATACTACGATATTGCAGAAAGTCATTTCTATGCTTCAGCTAATAATGTAATCCGTGATGACGCTTCGTCCTTCCATACCTTCTATTTTGATCCTGAGACAGGCCAACCCCTTAAAGGTGTAACGAGACAAGGGTATAGTGATGATTCATGCTGGGCACGTGGTCAATCATGGGGAGTCTATGGTATTCCTTTGACTTATCGTCACCTGAAAGACGAGTCCTGCTTTGACTTGTTTAAGGGTGTAACCAATTATTTCTTGAATCGTCTGCCAAAAGATCATGTTTCTTATTGGGATTTGATTTTTAATGATGGTAGTGATCAATCACGAGATTCTTCAGCAACAGCTATCGCCGTCTGTGGGATTCATGAAATGCTAAAACATCTCCCAGAGGTGGACGCTGACAAAGATATTTATAAACATGCTATGCATGCCATGCTTCGTTCTTTGATCGAACATTATGCAAATGATCAATTTACCCCTGGTGGAACAAGTCTCCTCCACGGTGTGTACTCATGGCATTCAGGTAAAGGAGTGGATGAAGGTAATATCTGGGGTGACTACTATTACCTAGAAGCCCTAATCCGTTTCTACAAAGACTGGAACCTATATTGGTAGGAGGAGAAATATGACGACGCCAAATATTATTATGACCCGTATCGATGAACGTTTAATTCACGGGCAAGGACAACTTTGGGTAAAATACCTGGGGTGTAATACAGTTATTGTTGCTAATGACGAAGTGAGCACAGATAAGATGCAACAAACTCTGATGAAAACAGTTGTGCCGGACTCAGTTGCCATGCGTTTCTTCCCTTTGCAAAAGGTGATTGATATTATCCACAAGGCGAATCCCGCGCAAACAATCTTTATCGTTGTGAAGGATGTAAAAGATGCTTTAACCTTGGTAGAAGGTGGTGTTCCAATTAAAGAAATCAATATCGGGAACATTCACAATGCCCCTGGTAAAGAGCAGGTGACACGCTCTATCTTCCTAGGTGAAGAGGACAAGGTAGCTCTTAAGGAATTGAGTCAAACGCATCAAGTAACATTTAATACGAAAACAACTCCAACAGGAAACGATGGAGCTGTTGAAGTCAATATTCTGGACTATATTTAAAAGAGGAGATCGTTATGTCGATTAATGTATTTCAAGCGATTTTAATTGGATTATGGACAGCTTTCTGTTTTAGTGGAATGCTGTTAGGGATTTACACCAATAGATGTATTGTTTTGTCGTTTGGTGTCGGAATTATTCTAGGTGATTTGCCTACTGCTCTTGCAATGGGAGCTATTGGTGAATTGGCTTATATGGGATTCGGTGTTGGTGCTGGAGGTACGGTTCCACCAAACCCAATCGGACCTGGTATCTTTGGTACCTTGATGGCTATCACTAGTGCTGGTAAAGTCAGTCCAGAAGCGGCTCTTGCCCTCTCCACTCCGATTGCTGTGGCGATTCAATTCTTACAAACTTTCGCCTATACTGTACGTGCTGGTGCGCCTGAAACGGCGATGAAGCACTTGAAAAACCATAATTTGAAGAAATTCAAGTTCACTCTAAATGCAACAATTTGGTTGTTTGCCTTTATCGGCTTTACCTTGGGTTGCTTGGGTGCCCTTTCAATGGATACCTTGTTGAAACTCGTAGATTACATTCCGCCAGTATTGCTTACAGGTTTGACAGTTGCTGGTAAAATGCTCCCAGCTATCGGTTTTGCGATGATCTTGTCAGTGATGGCTAAGAAAGAGTTGATTCCGTTTGTCTTGTTGGGATATGTTTGTGCAGCTTATCTAAACATCCCAACAATTGGTATTGCAATTGTAGGTACTATCTTTGCTTTGATTGAATTTTATAACAAGCCAAAAACAGCGGATCATGTGGTAGAGGAGGAAGCACACGATGACTGGATCTAACAAATTAACAAAACGTGATTATCTTAAAACGTCTTTGCGGGCATTCTTTTTACAAAATGGATTTAACTATAGTAACTATCAAGGGTTGGGATATGCCAATGTAATGTATCCTGCTTTGAAAAAACACTATGGAGAGGATCAGGAAGGTTTCTACCAAGCCTTGGAAGAAAACTGTGAATTCTATAATACCAACCCACACTTCCTGCCTTTTATTACCAGCTTGCACCTTGTAATGTTGGAAAATGGCCGACCAGCAAAAGAAACACGTAGCATCAAGATGGCCTTGATGGGACCATTGGCAGGTATTGGGGATTCTCTCTCTCAATTTTGTTTAGCTCCATTGTTCTCAACCATCGCAGCTTCGTTTGCTCAAGAAGGCTTGGTTGTCGGTCCAATCTTGTTCTTCCTTGCGATGAATACAATTTTGACAGCGATTAAATTGTCAACTGGTCTGTATGGATACAAACTAGGAACAACTGTGATTGATAAACTAAGCGAGCAGATGGCAACGATTTCTCGTATTGCCAATATTATCGGTGTAACCGTAATTGCTGGTTTGGCAGCGACATCTGTTAAGATTATGGTGCCAATCACCTTTGCTGCAGGGGAAGTTAAAGCAGACGCTAAACAAAGTATTGTCAGTATTCAGGGAATGCTTGATAAGGTTGCTCCAGCTCTTCTACCAGCCCTATTTACACTTTTAGTTTACTACTTGATCAAAGAAAAGAAATGGACAACATATAAACTCGTTATTTTAACAGTTATCATCGGAATTATCGGAAGCTGGCTTAAGATTCTAGCTTAATGGATACGACATTGTTTTATGGGATAGTGATTGTCTTGGCAGTGAGCCCCCTTTTACTGTCAAGCTTTCATTCTATTCGTCAGCAAAAGTTGCTTCGCAAACAGATGGAGCAACGACAAGAGTATTTAGCTTCTTTAACATCTGGTGATGAAGTGTTGTTATTGTCTGGAATTCATGGAAAAATCATTTCTATCAAAGATGACTTGATCTCTTTGCAGATTGCAAAAGGAGTCGTCATCTATGTAGAAAAGGAAAGTGTAATGGGAAAGACAAAAGAACTGCTTTTTAAGTAGTTCTTTTTCTGGTAATAGATAATGAAAGAAGAAAGAAGACAATTTTTTGAAAGAGTCGATGGGGACCAATGTCGTGACTATATCTTGTCCCACTGTTCAAAAGACTATGAGAAGGTCAAGCGTTCCCTTGAGCGCTTGATGGACAATCGTTTTATGTTTGATAGTCCTTGGGATATGGAACCTTGTTCAAAAATCCATCAAATCCAGCCGATGGTATGGGATCAAGTATTTGAAGATGATCCAGAATGGGCTTATATGCTCAATCGACAAGAATATCTCTTGCAGTTTATGATAGGGTATCTGGTAGAAGGAGATGAGGACTATATCCAAAAGTGCAAGTTCTTTCTATTTGATTGGATTGAGCAGGTGAGAGAGTTTTCTCCTCAGTCTTTGATGACTAGAACCTTGGATACGGGTATTCGTTCCTTTACTTGGTTGAAACTACTCTTGCTCCTCCTGAAATTTGACTTGCTAGAGGAGGAAGAGCTAGAGAAAATTTTGGTCAGTCTAGAAAAGCAGATTGACTTTATGAGAAGCCACTATCGCGCCAAGTACACCCTTAGTAACTGGGGGATTTTACAAACTATTCCGATGCTTGCAACCTATCATTTCTTTTCAGATAAGATGGACCTAGAAGAAGCTTACCATTTTGCTTCAAAGGAGTTGAAACAGCAGATCGAGACGCAGATTTTAGAAGATGGAAGCCAGTTTGAACAGTCGATTCTCTATCATGTAGAGGTTTATAAAGCCTTGCTGGACTTGTGTCTCTTGCTTCCAGACTTGCAAGATAGCTTTCAAGAGCTGCTGGAAAAGATGGCGACTTACATTCAGATGATGACAGGTCTAGATGGACGGACCTTAGCTTTTGGTGATAGTGATTCTACAGAAACAACAGAAATTTTGAGCCTGTCTGCTGTGGTTTTGAACAAGGAAGATCTTCTTAACGGTCTGGATCTTAAAATCGATTTGCTTAGTCTCTTGTTTCTGGGGCGAGAAAAGGTCAAGCAACTGCAGGAATTTGAAAAGATAGCTTGGCAGCCTAAGTTCAGGATCTTTGAAGACTCTGGGCATGTCTGCATTAAGGATGAACATCGTTATCTATTTTTCAAAAACGGTCCGCTGGGAAGTGCCCATAGCCATAGTGACGAGAATAGTTTTTGCTTACAGTATCAAGGCCAACCGATTTTCATAGATGCTGGGCGTTATTCTTATCGGGAGATAGATGAACGTTATCTCTTAAAGAGTGCTTGGAGTCATTCGACCTGCATTGTAGATGGGAAAGCTCCGGAAAGAATCACGGGATCCTGGGAATATGAATACTATCCTCACTCCCTGTTTTGTCACCATAAAGAAAGGGAGGGAGTGCATTATATTGAGGGGGCTTATTGGTCAGCAGAACCTGATTTGCCTTATCTTCACAGGAGAAAAATCCTCATGTTGGCAGAGGATGTGTGGCTCTTTGTAGATGACATCAGGTGTCAAGGTCAGCATGAGTCGTTGACTCAGTTTATCCTTGACAAGGATGTGACCTATCAAGATGGGAAAATCAATCAGTTGAAACTATGGAGTGAAGTTGATTTTGATTTGGAAGATACCATTATTTCTCCTAAATACAATGAGCTTGAAAAAAGTAGCAAACTCACCAAACACCAATTCTTTGAGAATCAGATGCTGGATTATACCATCATTGCGCATGAGAGTTTTGAAATCACCCGTCATTCTGTCTACCAGACAGATGGTCATGAAGTAGAAAATGCTCTGGCTTTTGAAGTGAAAAATGACGAAACAGACAAGCTGATTCTGTTATTAAGCGAGGATATTTGTATAGGTGAAAAATTGTGCCTCGTTGACGGAACAAAAATGCGTGGAAAATGTCTAGTATATGATAAAATAAATGAGAGAATGATTCGCTTGCAGTGCTAGAAATAGGCTTTTTGAACAGTAAATATGTTATACTAAGTATTAGTAGGAGGTGTTTTAGATTGGAGAAGAAACTGACCATAAAAGACATTGCAGAAATGGCTCAGACCTCGAAAACAACCGTGTCATTTTACCTAAACGGGAAATATGAAAAAATGTCCCGAGAGACACGTGAAAAGATTGAAAAAGTTATTCATGAAACAAATTACAAACCGAGCATTGTTGCGCGTAGCTTAAACTCCAAACGAACAAAATTAATTGGTGTCTTGATTGGTGATATTACCAACAGTTTCTCAAACCAAATTGTTAAGGGAATTGAGGATATCGCCAGCCAGAATGGCTACCAGGTAATGATAGGAAATAGTAATTACAGCCAAGAGAGTGAGGACAGGTATATTGAAAGCATGCTTCTCTTGGGAGTAGACGGATTTATTATTCAGCCGACCTCTAATTTCCGAAAATATTCTCGTATTATCGATGAGAAAAAGAAGAAAATGGTCTTTTTTGATAGTCAGCTCTATGAACACCGGACTAGCTGGGTCAAAACCAATAACTATGATGCCGTTTATGACATGACCCAGTCCTGTATCGAAAAAGGTTATGAGCATTTTCTCTTGATTACAGCGGATACGAGTCGTTTGAGTACTCGGATTGAGCGGGCAAGTGGTTTTGTGGATGCTTTAACAGATGCTAATATGCGCCACGCTAGTCTAACCATTGAAGATAAGCATACGAATTTGGAACAAATTAAGGAATTTTTACAAAAAGAAATCAATCCCGATGAAAAAACTCTGGTATTTGTCCCTAACTGTTGGGCCCTACCTCTAGTCTTTACCGTTATCAAAGAGTTGAATTATAACTTGCCACAAGTTGGGTTGATTGGTTTTGACAATACGGAGTGGACTTGCTTTTCTTCTCCAAGTGTTTCGACATTGGTTCAGCCCGCCTTTGAAGAAGGACAACAGGCTACAAAGATTTTGATTGACCAGATTGAAGGCCGCAATCAAGAAGAAAGGCAACAAGTCTTGGATTGTAGTGTGAGTTGGAAAGAGTCGACTTTCTAAGATGAAAGGGAAATAACTTGCAACCTCTGTTAAGAAATAAAATAATCCCATCTAGCATGAGCTGGCTGGGATTATTTGTCTATAAAATGAGAAATTAGCGAATCTTTGTCTATTTTTTAACGTGTTCCGATAAAAAGGTATAGGTCATGGTTCCAAAGATGGCACCAATTCCCAAACCCAAGACTAGTAAAGGGAGCATTTTATCGAACTGGGAGAGATTGTCCCAAAAGGTATCTAAGGGAAGATGCTGAACAAAGAGTTTGTGAAAGGCTGATAAGACAAACAAGCCAATTGGAATACTGATGAATACACCCCAACTACGAACGTTGATTTGGCTTTTGCTGTAGCTTTTGTGATGGATTTCGGACTGGTCATCCTTGTCTAAATGTAAGTCGCGAACTGCTAGTTTCGCCCTAGATGAGAGGACGAAGATAAGTCCAAAATAGAGGTAAGGCATGGCCTCTCGAACCAACTCTATGAAGCGTCCAAATAGGAGATAGAACAAGAAGAGTAGGAGGGAGGAGTAAACGATTTGGATCAAGGCACGGGCACAAGCCCTGTAGATTATCTCTTGGCGGCATTCATCAAAAGGGCCTTGTATGTGAAAGAATAGTTTGAGTAAGCGAGTGGTGAAATCTTCTTTTTTCATGGGAGTAACCTCCTAAATGAGCAATTTTTGATTGATTTCTTTAAAGAGTTGATAGAGAGTATAGAAGTAAACCAAACTAAAAATGATACAGATTATTAGAAATACCAGGTATCTCCAATCCATAGGATTTGTTAAAAGTTGTGGAAAGGATACGAGGATAAAACAGAGAGATGCGTTTAGAAGACGTATTTTTTTTGATTGGATTTTCTGGAATCTCTGTCCCTTGTTCAATACAGGAAGGAATAAAAGAAAGATAATCAAGAAAGGATGCTCAATATGTCCAGAAAGTAGGAAAAATGTAACAAAGATACTGATAAAAACATGACTGATCAGTAGTCTAGCTAGTGATTTCATAAGATACCTCCTAGTCGTCTTCTTGGTCTTTCTTTGCTTTTTGAATGCGAAGAGAGATAACAATTTGCATCATCAGTCCAAAAAAGAACGCTCCCAGTATAGTTTTTAAAATATGTTTTGAATTCAGAAGAGAACTGATGAAATTTGGATTTTCACTGGTTAGGGTATCGATGAGTGGCATTATAAAAAATATCGCTATGCCGTAGATCAGACCGGCTTTTAGACCCGGAAAATGTAGCTGTTTACTTTCTTTTTGACTCAGCATTTCGGGATCAATAGCTGTGATGCCCGTTTTCTTGGTTTGAGAGACCACATAGAGGGCAGCTACCATCGAAATGCCAAACACCACGAGAGGATAACCGATAGCGACAATTTGTGGGTATTTATAGGCAAGAACGAGCGGGATAAGATTGCCAAATGTCATCAGATAAAAGAGGACAATAAAGACCTGATTCCCGATACGATCGGCCTCGCGCCGTTTGTGTTCGTCAAGGGGACCAGAAATACCGTATATGCGTTTGATGAGTTTTTCAGTGAGAGTTTCTTTTTTCATTTGTTTGCTCCTTTTTTAAAAATCGTCTTCCCAAAAAAGACTATTAAGGTCAGTTTGGAGGCTGCGGGCGAGGTTGAGACAGAGTTCCAGGGTTGGATTGTACTTGTCGTTTTCAATCATGTTGATGGTCTGTCTCGAGACACCGATATCTTTGGCGAGCTCGAGCTGGGAAATGCCCAGTTCCTTGCGGAATTCTTTCACACGATTCATAGGGTCTCCTTTCTGATGTGTCGTATATATTTGACTATATTATATTCTTTTGGAGATGAGATGTCAAGTATATATGACATGTTTTTGAGAATTATTTTCGAAGAAACTTAGCCTTGTCTGACAAGTGCAAGCTGGTCAGATTTGTGGTAAAATAGATAGGATATGACAAAAGAATTTCATCATGTAACGGTCTTGCTTCATGAAACGATTGATATGCTTGACGTAAAACCTGACGGTATCTACGTTGATGCGACTTTAGGTGGAGCAGGCCATAGCGAATATTTATTAAGTAAATTGAGCGAAAAAGGGCATCTCTATGCCTTTGACCAGGACCAGAATGCTATTGACAATGCGCAAAAACGGTTGGCATCCTATATCGAAAAGGGGATGGTAACCTTTATCAAGGATAACTTCCGTCATTTGCAGGCACGTTTGCAGGAGGCTGGTGTCCAGGAAATTGATGGAATTTGTTATGACTTGGGAGTGTCCAGTCCTCAGCTAGATCAGCGTGAACGTGGCTTTTCTTATAAAAAGGATGCGCCACTGGATATGCGGATGAATCAGGAAGCTCGTCTGACGGCCTATGAGGTGGTCAATCATTATGACTATCATGACTTGGTTCGGATCTTTTTCAAGTATGGTGAGGATAAGTTTTCTAAACAGATAGCTCGTAAGATTGAGCAAGCGCGTGAGGTGAAACCCATTGAGACGACGACGGAGTTGGCAGAGATTATCAAGTCGGCCAAGCCTGCCAAGGAGCTCAAGAAAAAGGGACACCCTGCCAAGCAGATTTTTCAGGCTATCCGAATCGAAGTAAATGATGAGCTGGGCGCTGCAGATGAATCCATCCAGCAGGCCATGGACATGCTGGCTTTGGATGGTAGAATCTCGGTCATTACCTTCCATTCGTTGGAAGACCGCTTGACCAAGCAATTATTCAAAGAAGCTTCAACAGTGGAAGTTCCCAAAGGCTTGCCCTTCATTCCGGATGACCTTAAGCCCAAGATGGAATTGGTATCCCGCAAGCCAATCTTGCCAAGTGCTGAAGAGCTAGAAGCCAACAATCGTTCGCATTCAGCCAAGTTGCGCGTGGCTAGAAAAATTCACAAGTAAGAGGAAAAACATGGCAGAAAGAATCGAAAAAACAAGCCAGTTATTGCAAACGAAGTTCAAAGGTTTTTCACGTGTGGAAAAGGCCTTCTATGTTTCGATTGCTGCAACAATGATTATCCTGGCAATTAGCGTTGTGTTTATGCAGACCAAGCTATTACAAGTTCAGAATGAATTGACCAAGGTCAATGCTCAAATCGAAGAAAAGAAAACCGAGCTAGACGATGCCAAGCAAGAGGTCAATGAATTGATTCGTTCAGAACGTTTGAAAGAAATTGCAAACTCTAAGAATTTACAGCTGAATAATGAAAATATCCGAGCAACGGAGTAAGAAATGAAACAGTGGAAAGAAAAAATCATCCGTTATGCCGTTCGTAATCGTAAATCTCCAGAAGAAAACCGCAGAAGAGTAGGGAAAAGCCTGAGTTTATTGGCTGTCATACTCTTCGCTGTCTTTTTGGTCAACTTTGCGGTCATTATCGGAACGGGTAAAAAATTTGGTAAGGACTTGGTTCAAGAAGCCAAAAAGGTTCACCAAACAACCAAGACGATTCCAGCCAAGCGGGGG
Organism: Streptococcus sp. CM6; assembly: GCF_000526095.1. Taxonomy (NCBI): domain Bacteria; kingdom Bacillati; phylum Bacillota; class Bacilli; order Lactobacillales; family Streptococcaceae; genus Streptococcus; species Streptococcus sp. CM6. Next base: position 23,453 of record NZ_JATS01000016.1, read on the forward strand.
ACCATCTACGATCGTAATGGTACGCCTATTGCAGAAGATGCGACATCTTATAATATCTATGCCGTTATTGACAAGACCTACAAGTCAGCAACAGGTAAAATCCTCTATGTAGAGGATTCTCAATTTAATAAGGTAGCTGAAATTTTCCATAAGTATCTGGATATGGAGGAGTCCTATGTCAAAGAACAGCTTTCTCAGCCAGATCTAAAACAGGTATCCTTTGGTACCAAGGGAAATGGGATTACCTATGCCAATATGATGGCCATTAAAAATGACCTCAAAACAGCTGGGGTTGAGGGGGTTGACTTTACAACCAGCCCTAATCGCAGTTATCCCAATGGACAGTTTGCTTCTTCCTTTATCGGTTTAGCGCAACTCCATGAAAATGAGGATGGAACCAAGCGTTTGATTGGGACATCTGGTTTGGAGAGTTCTTTAAATAGCATTCTTGCAGGTACAGATGGGATCATCACCTATGAGAAGGATCGTTTGGGAAATATTGTTCCGGGTACAGATCAAGCTTCCCAACAAACAGTAGATGGAAAAGATGTCTACACAACCCTTTCTAGTCCCTTGCAATCCTTTATGGAAACGCAGATGGATGCCTTTCAGGAAAAGGTAAAAGGCAAGTATATGACAGCTACCTTGGTCAGCGCTAAGACAGGGGAAATCCTGGCTACGACCCAACGGCCGACCTTTAATGCTGATACCAAGGATGGCATCACAAAAGACTTTGTCTGGCGTGATATCCTCTATCAAAGTAACTATGAGCCAGGGTCAACCATGAAGGTGATGATGTTGGCCTCAGCCATTGATAACAATACCTTTCCTGGTGGGGAATACTTTAACAGTAGTGAATTGAAACTAGCTGATGCGACCATTCGAGACTGGGACGTCAATGAAGGATTGACCAGTGGTGGCACCATGACTTTCTCTCAAGGATTTGCCCACTCAAGTAATATCGGGATGACCTTACTTGAGCAAAAGATGGGAGATGCAACCTGGCTGGACTATCTCAATCGCTTTAAGTTTGGGGTACCGACCCGTTTTGGTCTGACAGATGAGTACACAGGTCAATTACCTGCGGATAACATTGTCAATATTGCTATGAGTGCATTTGGACAAGGGATTTCTGTTACCCAGACCCAGATGCTTCGTGCTTTTACAGCTATTGCCAACGATGGGGTTATGTTGGAACCGAAATTTATCAGTGCTCTCTATGATCCAAATGACCAGTCTGTTCGTAAGTCTCAAAAGGAAATCGTCGGAAATCCTGTGTCAAAAGCGGCAGCTTCCTCTACTCGGGATCACATGGTCATGGTCGGGACAGATCCTGTCTACGGTACCATGTACAACTACAGCACAGGAAAACCAAATGTCAATGTTCCAGGTCAGAATGTCGCCCTGAAATCAGGGACAGCTCAGATTGCTGATGAGAAGAATGGGGGTTACCTTACAGGTGAAACCAACTATATCTTCTCTGTTGTGTCGATGCATCCTGCAGAAAATCCTGACTTTATCCTCTATGTGACGGTGCAACAGCCAGAGCATTATTCGGGTGTTCAGCTTGGGGAGTTTGCAAACCCAATCCTTGAGCGAGCTTCTGCCATGAAAGAATCCCTCAATCTTCAGTCAACTGCTAAGAATTTGGATCAGGTCAGCAAGACGACAAGCTATGCTATGCCAGCTACCAAGGACTTTACTCCGGGTGACTTAGCAGAGGAATTGCGTCGTAACCTTGTCCAACCAATCGTTATCGGAACAGGAACCAAGATCAAGGAGCTCTCGGTTTCTGAAGGAGATAATTTGGAGGCCAATCAGCAGATCTTGATCCTATCTGATAAGGTCGAAGAAATGCCTGATATGTATGGCTGGACAGATGAAAATGTGCAAACATTTGCCAAATGGCTAAATATAGAAGTCGAGTGGGAAGGTAGTGGCAAAACGGTCAAGAAACAAAGTGTCCGTGCCAATACGGCCCTCAAAGACATTAAAAAAATGAAAATAACTTTAGGAGATTAAGATGATTAGTTCCATTAGTGCTGGAGTTCTAGCCTTTCTATTGACCTTGATAGGTATTCCAGCCTTTATCCGATTTTATCGAAAAGCACAGATTACAGGTCAGCAGATGCACGAGGATGTCAAGCAACACCAAGCTAAAGCTGGGACTCCAACCATGGGAGGTCTTGTCTTCCTGATTGTTGCAGTTGTTGTGAGCTTTCTGGTTGCTCTCCTTACCCAACAATTGACCAACAATGTTGGCATGATTTTGTTTATCTTGGTTTTGTATGGTTTGGTAGGTTTTTTGGATGATTTCCTCAAAATTTTCCGTAAGATCAACGAAGGATTGAATCCTAAACAAAAGCTTGCTCTCCAGCTGCTTGGAGGAGTGATTTTCTACCTCTTTTATGAGCGTGGTGGCGATATGCTTTCAGTCTTTGGCTACCAAGTACATCTAGGGATTTTCTATATTTTCTTTGCCCTTTTCTGGCTAGTTGGTTTTTCAAATGCGGTGAATCTGACGGACGGGATCGATGGCTTAGCAAGTATTTTAGTGGTGATTAGCTTATCGGCCTACGGTGTGATTGCTTATATGCAAAATCAACTGGATATCCTTCTTGTGATTCTTGCCATGATTGGTGGTTTGCTAGGCTTCTTCGTCTTTAATCACAAGCCTGCCAAGGTCTTCATGGGAGACGTTGGAAGTTTGGCTCTAGGTGGGATGTTGGCAGCAATCTCTATGGCCCTTCACCAAGAATGGACCCTTTTGCTGATTGGGATTATCTATGTCTTTGAGACAAGCTCTGTTATGATGCAGGTTACCTACTTCAAACTTAGTGGTGGGAAGCGTATTTTCCGTATGACACCTGTGCATCATCATTTTGAGCTTGGAGGATTCTCAGGCAAGGGCAGTCCTTGGAGCGAGTGGAAGGTTGACTTCTTCTTTTGGGGAGTTGGGCTTCTAGCAAGTCTCTTGACCTTAGCCTTTTTATACCTACTGTAAATCTAACTTTTGATGACAAAATAAAACAGGATGAAGGTGATCTTCATCCTGTTTTTGTTTGTTTAAAGGTTAGTTGGAGTCATCCTTTCTCCCTTTTAACATAAAAGTGGCTGTAAGGGCTAGGCTGAGTCCTGCTAAGAAGAGGAGTGGGTTGGACGCTTCTCCTGTCGCTGGAAGCTCTTCTTTAGAAGAATGATTTCCAGTTTTCGCAAGGCTCGGACTAGCTGAAAGTTGTTCAGCCTCGTGTGCCAAGGTTTCTGTATCTGAAGTACTTGGTTTTTCCTCTGTGTTAGAGGTTGTTCCAGTTGCTTGATAGACGACAGCATAGGTACTGAAATGATTAGTGATGAATTCTACCTTTCCGTCTCGAACGGTGAAATCAAGGGCTTGCAACTCCTTGGTCGGAGTGATGTAGTAGATATTTTCTACGTTAGCTGAAATAGGCAAGCGAACTAAGACAGAGCCTTTTGGCTGCAAGCTATTATTGGTTGGATTTTTAAGCTGTAGATCGTAAGCATCATAGGTCTTGCCAAAGAGTTCTTGAGCTAGGACACGTCGGCTAGAAACGTGAGAAATTCCTTCTAAGTCGCTGGCTCCACCGATGATTTCTACTCCAGTCTCCTTATCTTTCAAGACTTGAACTGGATAGTCAGGAAGTCTAAGGGTCGGAGCAGCCTGATCTCCGCTAGTTCCGATAGGTTTAGTGTATTCAGGTTTTTCTACGGTAGGGGCCTCCTCTTGCCCTGCAGTCCCGATAGGTTTATTGTATTCAGGTTTTTCTACGGTAGGGGCCTCCTCTTGCCCTGCAGT
>NZ_JATS01000017.1:0-3313 GCF_000526095.1 Streptococcus sp. CM6
TTAAAGAACTGCAACAGTTTCCAAATCTGAAGAAAGCGACAATTATGACTAGTAATTTTGAACAAGTTGAGGATATTTTTAAGAGTCAAGGAATAAAAGTAGAACTACTATAAACGTCCTTTTTAACTAGATTTAATAAGTTCTCTAAAGAGGGAGTGTCAAAGGATACTAGTAGCAAGCATTCTACTCTACATGATTTTTAACATTGAAAACTTAAGAACTTTAAGAATTAATATTAAAGCATTATTAGGCAAGAAATCAATCTATTTAAATTCAGGACTTTCAATTTTTAGTTTTAAGAATTTAGTTATATAATGGCATAGTATTAAAAAAGCTATATTGAAACTTAATTTTTTATAGTTAGGTTGTAAGGAGAATTATAAATGAAAAAATTATGGTAATCATCAATCCAACCTCTGGTGGCGAAAAAGCTTTGGATTATAAGGTGAAACTGGAGAATAAAGCTAGAGACTATTTTGAAGATGTGGAAATTAAAATTACGGAGAAAGCGCAAGACGCCACAAACTTTGCAGAAGAAGCTTCTCGTGAGCGATATGATGCTGTTCTTGTTTTTGGTGGTGATGGTAGCGATAACCCTGCGGAGATTAAAAGATGTATCAAGGAATATATCAAGAAAGAGTATAGATATGACCTTTCTAAAACGTTAGATGAAATTCATCCTACGTACCGTTTCAATGAAACGTGTCAGGATACCGTTCCTCAAGCTATCGTTGCCTTTCTGGAGAGTACAGATTTTGAAGATGCGATTCGAAATGCGATTTCTCTTGGTGGGGACAGTGATACTCTTGCTGCAATCACAGGAAGTATCGCCGAGGCAGCTTATGGAATTCCTGAGTGGATTAAGGATAAGGCCTTAAGCTATCTAGATGAGCCTTTGAAAGAGGTGCTTAGACGATGGGAAAGGGAAGTTGACTGAATTTATAGAAATAAGGCTATCGCTCGGTAATATTTAAATACCAAAGAAGGCACTATAATCGGCTGCCTTCAATCTCAGAAAAATAACTTAACATGTGCGAAGTTGATGGCGTGACCAATGTGCACTTTGAAACGAGTGGAACCTGTGGATATATTTTCGATAACTGAGCATGTTGATTCTTGTTTAGAAGCACCGAATCAATCAAGAAGGATCACCCAGAGGTTCCAGCATTTGAAGAATATGACGAGCTACTTGAAGCAATCAAAAAATCCCTATAAAGGGATTTTTTTATACCTATAATACCTTGTGCAAAACAGTCGTATATATCAAAATCAGAGTCACGTTACCTACTATTAGACCAAAAGTCGCAAGCAAGGTCTTTGCTGTACCCGGCTTAAAATCTGCACTAATCAAATATGGCCAAAAGCATACCATTGGGAAAATGGCTATTAACACGCATACATAGGTAGGAAAGCTTGTCCAAAGAAAGCGTGTCGTCTCTAACCAGTGACCCCATGAAGGTATCACTATTTTGCTTATAGTGAAAAGTATGCATATAAGGTGGACCACTAGAAGATAAATAGCATACTTTGTCTTACTTATTACTTTTTTATTTTTCATTTTGCCTAATTATCCCTGCAAATTCTTCTATCGCTCAGCTGCAATATTAGAACTAAAATTAAAATTAACTATATCATTATTCGAATCAAGGTCTAAACTCATAAAGTAATGATTCCAAAAGAATTCATTGTTACCTGCGCCCCACTGCACGCCATAATGACCCAAATATTCATCTCTTGGCTCGCTTGGAGTCAGCCATATTTTTTTCCCAAATACTTTCGTGAACTCGTTTTCGTCAAGCTTCTTTAGCACATCTATACCATCTATATTATATGAGATCCCATATTTTTGGGCAACAGCTGTGCACTCAGAATCAAAGCAAACCTGCGTAACTACACAGTCCTTCAGCTCCGTATTCTTCCTCTTATCTCCGTAAACACCTATACATACGAGAACTACTTTCTTCTTTACAAGAAGATAGGTAGATCGCGTAACTGCTGAGTCATATGACTTAAAGCCGTTTGGTACACTAACCCCAGTTCCTTGGTATTTAGTATAGCTTCCCGTTGTCAAAAGCTCGTTATAATTAGGATAATCATGTCTACCATTTGACACATAGATTTCAAACCCCTTGTCTATCAGATCCGAAATCTTAGTCTCTGTAAGATGAATTTCAGTTCCGTCAATTTTAAGTGGAGGTGCGTTATCAGGTAGACCTATAATTATATATACAAACATCAAAAACACGAATACCATAAGCACTGCAACGATACCCATCCAAGATTTCCCGGTTCTCCTTCGTGCATTGAAAAGCGACATTATAGAAGGCGTGATAATAGCAGCACCAATTGGCGCCGCCCCATGACGGAACATGCTCATGACCCTAAAGGCAATTACAGCGCTAATTAGTATTAAAACTATGTGCACTGCATACTCTCCTACGCTTAGCTTACTCGTCCTAGTCTGATTATTGGCTGGGGCATCGTACACTGGAACACCGTTCTCAAAGGTGTTCTTCATTCTAAAACGCAGCCAAATCAATATTCCAATAAACACAATTGCCAAGAACACTAGCATTCCGATAAAAACTAATTTTTCCATCTATAACCTTTTCTCAGACCTAATTATCGTCCATCAAAATTCATATCTAGTCTACCACATTTTGAAATTGTTTTACAATATTTACATACTTGTGCACGAATCAATAATGTATACAAGCTTTTCAGAGTATTTATTCTTTACACCTCTTTTCCGCTATGTTAAAATTGTATTAAGTTTAATACTTGTTTTATTCTAAAAAACGCGCATCATTTTAGCGCGAAAAACAAATTTAATTCCCTTGTTTCTGTAGTTAACTTTTTTATCGAAGTAATTCAGGAGTCCTATATTCAAGATGATAGTTTCGATCTAAATGAAGTTAGTCTTAAAGAACTGCAACAGTTTCCAAATCTGAAGAAAGCGACAATTATGACTAGTAATTTTGAACAAGTTGAGGATATTTTTAAGAGTCAAGGAATAAAAGTAGAACTACTATAAACGTCCTTTTTAACTAGATTTAATAAGTTCTCTAAAGAGGGAGTGTCAAAGGATACTAGTAGCAAGCATTCTACTCTACATGATTTTTAACATTGAAAACTTAAGAACTTTAAGAATTAATATTAAAGCATTATTAGGCAAGAAATCAATCTATTTAAATTCAGGACTTTCAATTTTTAGTTTTAAGAATTTAGTTATATAATGGCATAGTATTAAAAAAGCTATATTGAAACTTAATTTTTTATAGTTAGGTTGTAAGGAGAATTATAAATGAAAAAA